>NZ_LZLU01000223.1:0-70049 GCF_001673415.1 Mycobacterium sp. 1165196.3
GTCCACGTAGGTCTTGACGATCTTGGCGACCTCTTTCGGTGTGCCATGCGGCACGACGGCCAGCACCATCTCGGGCCTGCGCGTGCCGAAAATACTCGACTACGGCGCCATGGCCGGGTTGAAATACGCACAGGCTTCGGCCGCGAATGTCCTTGCGGCCGAGGATGAGCTGGTGCGCCTCTGCGGAGGCCCGTCGTGACAGCACGTCTGGACGCCGCGGAGATGCTCGCCGCCGCCGAGGCCGAAACCGGGTTGCGCGACTACGGCGACCCCACCCTGCCGGAACGCTTCGCCGTGGCCGTCGACCACCTCAACGGCCTGGGCATGGATGCCGACGGCCGTTTCGAGGCCGCGCAGGTGTGTCGCTGGCTGCTGACGTCGCGCCTGGAGCTCATCGAGGACCGCAACCGCTACCCGATCGGCGCCGAAGTGATCGAGTCGCCGATGTTCGTCACCGGCGAACCACGCTCGGGGACAACGCTTATGCACGCCCTGATGTCGGTTGACCCGAACGCCCGCGCACTGCGCTTCTGGGAGGTGATGTACCCGTCACCGCCGCCGGGCCTAGCCGCGCCCGATGACGACCGCCGGGCGCGGGCCGACGCCGACTGGCGTGAGATCAACGCCAAGATGCCGAAATGGCTGCACAGTCACCCTTACAACGACATGCTGGGCGACGGGCTGCCCGAAGACGAACGAACCTGGGCGTTCGACTTTCGGGTGATGACCCCCACCGCGTGGTGGCGGGTGCCCATGCAGTCGCTGGTCGGCGGACTGGCCACCGACCCGGCCGCACAATACCGGTTACACAAGGCCATGCTGCAACAACTGCAGTACGCCCGCCCGCGAAAGTACTGGGTGCTGAAGGGTTTCCACGGATTCCGCCTCAAGGAGATGTTCGACACCTACCCCGACGCCACCCTGGTCTGGCTGCACCGCGACCCGGTTCAGGTCGCCGCATCGCGCACCATGATGATGGCCGACATCGCCGAGGGCATGGTCGGTCCCGTCGACCTGCACGCCTTGGCCAAGATGCACCTGGAGCTGACCCGCGCCAGCGTCGCCAACACGATGAGCAACCCCTGGGTCGACGACCCGCGCATCCTGCACGTCCGGTACACCGATTTCATTGCCGATCAGATTGCGACGGTGCAGCGCTACTACGCATTCGCCGGACGTCGGGTCACACCCGAAGCCGAATCCGCCATGCGCGACTGCCTGGCCCACAACCGCGGCGACCGATACGGCAAATTCCGCTACTCCACGCAACTGCTGACCGACATCGGCGAAGACCTCGATGCGCTGCACGCCGAATTCCGGCCCTTCCGTGAGCGATTCGGCGTCCAGATCGAGAACCGCGGCTGACATGGCGGCGACGCACAAACGGCTGTCGGTGCACAGCGTCACCTTCTACGGTGAGCCGCTGACCACGCTGGAGGCCCACTGGGCGGCGCTGGGAGTGTCGCGGCTGAGCATCCTGGACAGCCAGGTCCTTGATCCGCAACTTCCAAAGCTTCTGCAGCGCAACGACTATACGGTTGAGGCGGTCTGCCACATCTTCGGTGATGGCCGGCTGGACACCCGCGCAGAGGTGGCGCGCGACGCGCTGCTGACGGTGATCGACGCCGCGGCCGCGGTAGGGGCGCGCGTGATCTACATGTTGACCGGGGGTCGGGGCGCACTGGCCTGGCAGCACGCCGCCGATCGCTTCTGCGCCATGATCGCACCCTGCGTGGAGCACGCGAAGCAGGCGGGCGTGGCGCTGGCGATCGAGAACGCGTCGAGCCTCTACGCCGACATTCATCTCGCCCACACCCTGCGCGATACCGTCGCCCTGGCCGAGATGAGCGGGCTCGGCGTCTGCATCGAGCTGTTCCACTGCTGGGCGGAGGGCGATTTCGAGGCAATGGTGCAGCGGGCATTGCCACGAACCGAGCTCATCCAGCTCAGCGACTACGTGCTGGGCGACCGCGCGCTGCCGGGTCGCGCGGTGCCGGGCGACGGCGCGATTCCAATCGAAGCGTTCGTCGCCCAGGCGCTGGCCGGCGGCTATGCACATGGATTCGACCTGGAACTGATCGGTCCCCGCATCGAAGCGCAGGGCCGCCTGCAGTCCGCGCGACGAGCGTGCGACGTCATCGGGGCGATGCTGCAGAGATTGGGCGCGTGACAATGGGTTTCGGCGAAGGCTCCGACGACGCGGCGCTGCAATCGGCGTGGACCGATTTCTGCGCCCGGCTGCAACGCGCGGGCGAACAGGTCTTCAAAGACGCCAACCCCGCCGCCGCGCTGCAGCGCGTTGACGCCTACCGGTTCCTCACGCAGAACCTCGGCCAGGCCTTCGATCTGGCCCTCGAAACCCGCGACACCGGTTACCCGGTGCTGCACACCTTCTGCGGCCCGACCCGCAAGCTCGGCGGCGACTGCGCCGACTTCACCTATCAACAAGCCTGGATCGACGGGCAGTCGACCTATCGGCTGACCGGCACCCGCGGCACCTCGCGGTTTTTCAACGTCACCGTCCAAGGGCGGCGCACACCCGGCCCGGGCGTCTTGCACGAACCGTTCGGCGACACCCCACAGGCCAACCTGCTCGGCCATCAACTCGACGTCGGCGCCGACGGGCGATTCGAGCTGTACATCGGCGGCCCGGAGCGCGGGCCGAACTGGCTGCCGACCACGCCGGAGTCACGAAAGTTATTCATCCGGCAGGGTTTTGACCGCTGGGATGAGTCGCCGGCGCAGCTTCGCATCGAACGCGTCGACATGGACTCCCCTAAGCCGTTGCCCACGCCCGCCGACATGGTCGAGGCGATGAGCTGGGCCGGTGATTTCGTCACCGGCCTGATGTCCGATTGGCCCGAGTTCCCGTTCAAATACGGGGGTGTCGATGCCGAGCACCCGAACGCCTTCCCGCGTGTCGGAGCGACCGACGCCGACAGCAAGCGCGGGCGCGCCGCCGCCAACATGTATTGGGAGCTGGCGCCCGACGAGGCGCTGATCGTCGAATTCGCTGCGCACGACGGGCTGTGGATGTTCACCAACATGGGCGTCTTCTTCAACAGCATGGATTACCTATACCGGCCGGTGAGCTATACGCCGAGCCGCACCAAGATCGACCACGACGGCCGGATCCGGCTGGTTATGGCTCACCGTGATCCCGGCGTGCACAACTGGCTGGACACCCAGGGCTTCGAGCGCGGCAACCTGACCTACCGGCACATGCTCGAGGGCGAGCCCGCCGTGCTGGACACCCGGGTGGTCAAGCACGCCGACCTGCTCGGCGCCCTGCCCGTGGGCACCGCCATGGTGGGCGCATCGCAGCGCGCCGCCGCGATGTGGGAACGCTTCCACGGCATTCGCCGCCGTTACGTCCTCTAGCCCGGTGGTGGCGGCCCGCCCCTAGACGCCGGGTCTAGGGTCAAAGATCGTGACCGAGATCTCCGAAGACGAACTGGCCGGGCTTTCCGAATTCTCGCTGCTGTCCGAAAACGCCGAGCAGGCCGGGGTCTCCGGCCCGCTGCCCGACGGCGAGCGGGTCGAGTCCGGCACGGGCGAAGCCAGGATCAGCGCGCTGCGCTGGGGCAGCACCGCCCCGCGGATCGTGTTCCTGCACGGCGGCGGGCAGAACGCGCACACCTGGGACACCATCATCGTCGGCCTCGGCGAGCCCGCGCTGGCGGTCGACCTGCCCGGCCACGGCCACTCCGCCTGGCGCGAGGACGGCGACTACTCCCCGCAGCGCAACGCCGACGCCCTGCTGCCGATCCTGCACGAGCATGCGGCCTCCGCCGACCTCGTCGTCGGCATGTCGCTGGGCGGGCTGACGGCGATCCGGGTGGGCGCGGTGGCGCCCGAGCTGGTCGATGAGCTTGTGCTGATCGACGTCACTCCGTCGGCGCTGCAACGGCATTCCGAGATGACCAAGGAGCAGCAGGGCACCGTGGCGCTGATGCACGGGGAACGCGAGTTCCCCAGCTTCCAGGCCATGCTCGACTTGACGGTCGCCGCCGCGCCGCACCGCGAGGTGAAGGCGCTGCGCCGCGGCGTCTTTCACAACTCGCGCAAGCTGGACAACGGCAACTGGACGTGGCGCTACGACGCCATCCGCACCTTCCCCGACTTCGCCGGGCTGTGGGACGATGTCGACGCCTTGTCCGCGCCCGTGACGTTGGTGCGCGGTGGCTCATCGGGATTCGTCAGCGACGAGGACGCGGCCGAGCTTGCCCGTCGCGCAAGGCATTTCCGCTCGACGCACGTCGTGGAGAATTCGGGCCACTCCGTGCAGAGTGACCAGCCGCGCGCGCTGATCGACATCCTGCGTGGGGTGCTCGACGCGCGCTGAGCCTACGGTGGTCCCATGACCTCTGAGTTCGGAATCCGCATCGGTGTCCAGCTACAGCCGCAACACGCTCCCCAGTACGGCCAGATCCGCGACGCGGTGCGCCGCTGCGAGGACATCGGCGTCGACATCGCCTTCAACTGGGACCACTTCTTTCCGCTCTACGGCGACCCCGACGGCGCACACTTCGAATGCTGGACGATGCTCGGCGCCTGGGCCGAGCAGACCTCGCGCATTCAGATCGGCGCGCTGGTGACCTGCAACTCCTATCGGAATCCGGAGCTGCTGGCCGATATGGCCCGCACCGTCGACCACATTTCCGACGGCCGGCTCATCCTGGGTATCGGTTCGGGTTGGAAACAAAGGGACTACGACGAGTACGGCTACGAATTCGGCACCGCGGGCAGCCGCCTGGACGACCTGGCGACCGCACTGCCCCGGATCCAAAGTCGGCTGACCAAACTGAACCCGGCTCCCACCCGCGACATCCCGATCCTCATCGGCGGTAAGGGCCGGCGGAAGACCCTGCGGATGGTCGCGGAGTACGGCGACATCTGGCACGGCTTCACCACCGTCGACACCTACCCGGCGGCGGCCGCCGTGCTGGAAGAGCATTGCGCGGCCGTCGGGCGCGACCCGTCCACCATCGAGAGGTCGGCCGGCGTCGAGGACAACAGCGGAGTTCGTCGCGGCGAGGGCCTCGACGGGTTGATCGCCAACGCCGAAGGCCTCACCGCGCTGGGGGTAACCCTGCTGACCGTGGGCGTCAACGGCCCGGACTACGACCTGACCGCCGCCGAAGCGCTATGCAAGTGGCGCAATAGTCGTTAAACCGGCCGCGCCGCGTTCGCCCCAGGTTCATTGGCCAAACACCGAAACACGCGCGGCAATTCATGAGAAACTCTCACCGCCAGATGGTCAAACCCGGTGGGAAAGAGACGCAACAAAACGATGCCGAAGAAATACGGGGTCAAAGAAAAGGACCTGGTTGTTTCGCACATTCTCCACCTGTTGTTGACCGGAAAGCTGCGCAGCGGGGACCGCGTCGACCGCAACGAAATTGCACTGGGCCTCGGAGTGAGCCGGGTGCCCATTCAAGAGGCGTTGGTCCAACTCGAACACGACGGCATTGTGTCCACGCGTTACCACCGGAGGCGCCTTCGTCGAGAGGTTCGATGAAGCCACCGTCCTCGAGCATCACGAGCTCGACGGGCTGCTCAATGGGATTGCGTCCGCACGCGCGGCCACCAATCCCACGCCGCGGATCATCGGACAGCTGGATTCGCTCATGCGCTCGCTGCGCACCGCCAAGGATTCGCGCGCCTTCACCGACATCGCGGCCGAGTATCGGCGCACCGTCAACGACGAGTACGCCGGACCGCGTCTGCACGCCACCATCCGCGCCTCACAGAACCTCATCCCCCGCCTCTTTTGGACCACCTATCAGGGCGGGCGCGACGAGATGCTGCCGTTCTACGAGGATGAGACCTCGGCAATACACCGGCGTGACCCCGAAGCCGCGCGGGCGGCGTGCGTCGACCGTTCCTACCTGATGGCCCAGACCATGCTCGCCGAACTGTACCGGCGGCGGGTCTTCACACCACCCGACGATGTCAGCCGGGTCGTCGCCGGGCCACTGCAGGTAATCGCCGACGCCGACACGATCTGCGGCGAAGCGTCGCTGGCGCTGTAGAACCGACGCTGACCGGGCCGCGTCGCCGTTCAATCGTTACGGTGACACTGATGAGTTTGCGCGTGGTCCGGCACACCAAGCGCCGCGGAAGGGCCTTCGCCCTGGCCGCGACAATTCTCATGGTTTGCGGGCTCGCGCTGGCCGGACCGATGCCGCCCGCTGCCGCGGACTGGAATCAATGCGCGCCGGCCGGGGTGGAGAGCGCCCGGGCCCTGCCCAAGGACGTGACCGACAACCCGACCACCGGTGAGGACGACCGCGACACGACGGCGTCGGTCGAGCCACTCGGCGCGGTCGACGCCGGCGCCTTGGGCCTCGGGGTGCCGGGAGTACTGACGGTCGGCACGCTGTCGGACGCCCCACCCAACATCTGCATCAACCCCACCGGCGAGTTCAGCGGCTTCGACAACCAACTGCTGCGCGCCATCGCCGACAAGCTGGGTCTGCAGGTCCGCTTCGTCAGCACCGACTTCTCCGCGCTGCTGGCCCAGGTGGCGTCGCGGCGCTTCGACGTCGGTTCGGCAGCGGTGAAAGCCACCGACGCCCGGCGGCGCACGGTTTCGTTCACCAACGGCTACGACTTCGGCTTCTATTCGCTGGTGGTGCCGCCCGGGTCCGCCATCCATAAATTCACCGACCTCGCGGCTGGCCAACGCATCGGCGTCGTGCAGGGCACCGTCGAGGAGTCGTACGTCGTCGACGTCCTGCACCTGCAACCGGTGAAGTACCCCGGCTTCGCCACCTTGTACGCCAGCCTCAAGAGCCGCCAGATCGATGCGTGGGTGGCGCCGGGAACCCTCGCGGCGACCGTCATTCGCCCGGGCGATCCGGCGGTGGTCACCGCAAACACCTACAGCCCAGGCAATTTCGTGGCTTACGCGGTCGCTCAGGGCAACAAGCCATTGATCGACGCGCTCAATTCCGGGCTGGACGCCGTCATCGCCGACGGCACCTGGGCGCACCTGTACAGCCAGTGGGTGCCGCGGTCGCTGCCGCCCGGCTGGAAACCCGGCTCCAAAGCCGCGCCCCTCCCCCAGTTGCCGGACTTCGCCGCGATCGCCAAACAACACCGCTCATCGGCGGGGCCGCCCGCCCCGAAATCACCACTGGCCCAGCTGGGTGATTCGTTCTTCGACTGGGACATGTACCGGCAAGCGATCCCGATGTTGTTCACCACCGGGTTGCCCAACACCCTGATCCTGACCAACAGCGCCCTCGCGATCGGTCTGGTGTTCGGCATGGTGCTCGCGATGGCCGGAATCTCGCACCGGCGCTGGATGCGCTGGCCGGCGCGGGTGTACACCGACATCTTCCGCGGCCTGCCCGAAGTGGTGATCATCCTGCTCATCGGGATGGGCATCGGCCCATTGGTCAGCGGCCTGACCAACAAAAACCCGTACCCGCTCGGCATCGCCGCACTGGGACTGATGGCCGCCGCCTACATCGGCGAGATCCTGCGCTCCGGGATCCAAAGCGTCGACCCGGGACAACTGGAAGCGTCCCGGGCCCTTGGCTTCAGCTACGTCACCGCGATGCGGCTGGTGGTGGTACCGCAGGGAATCCGGCGCGTCCTGCCCGCCCTGGTCAATCAGGCCATCGGGTTGCTGAAGGCCTCCGCGCTGGTGTACTTCCTCGGCCTGATCGCCGATCAGCGAGAGCTGTTCCAGGTGGGACGGGATCTCAACGCCCAAACCGGCAGCCTGTCACCGTTGGTGGCCGCCGGCCTCTTCTACCTGCTATTGACCATTCCGCTAACGCATTTGGTCAACTACATCGACAACCGCCTTCGCCGCGGACGACGGGCCGCCGCGCCAGCAGACGATGCCGACATGCTCGTGACGACGTTCGGCCAGGAGATCACGTGACCTCCGGCATCCACGGGCGTGCGTCAGTGTCGCTGGCGGCCAACGACGTTCACCAAACTCTGGGCGGGAGCAAGGTGCTGCGCGGCGTCGACATCGAGGCACCCGCCGGCAGCACCGTGGCGATCATCGGGCCATCCGGCTCGGGCAAGTCGACACTGCTGCGCACGCTCAACCGCCTGTATGAGCCTGACAGCGGCGACATTCTGTTGGACGGCAGGTCGGTGCTGCGCGACGATCCCAACGAGCTCCGCCAGCGGATCGGCATGGTGTTCCAGCATTTCAACCTGTTCCCGCACCGCAGCGTGCTGGACAACGTGGCGATGGCGCCGCGGAAGTTGCGCCGCCTGCCCGCCGACGAGGCGCGCGATCTGGCGATGGCACAACTGGACCGAGTTGGCCTGAAGCACAAGGCCGCTGCACGCCCCAGCATGCTGTCCGGCGGCCAACAACAGCGGGTGGCGATCGCGCGCGCGTTGGCGATGGCTCCCCAGGTGATGTTTTTCGACGAGGCGACCTCGGCGCTGGATCCGGAAATGGTCAAAGGAATACTGCAACTCATTGCCGACCTCGGCGCCGATGGCATGACAATGGTTGTGGTAACCCACGAAATGGGTTTCGCGCGGTCGGCGTCCGACGCCGTGGTGTTTATGGATCACGGCAAGGTTGTGGAATCTGGACCGCCCGAGCAGATATTCGAAGCGGCCGAGACCCAACGGCTGCAGCGGTTTTTGTCCCAAGTGCTTTGATCCCACTAACTGGTGGGCAATAGCTCCCTCGTAAGCGCCTCATATCGGGATAGACTCCCGATTTATGGCGGACAGCGAAACGAACCCGGCCGAGGTAGCCGAGCTCGCCGAAGGTTTGCACCGGGCGCTGTCCAAATTATTTGCGATTCTCCGCCGCGGCGACCCCAGCGGCGCGGCCGCCGGCGAGCTGACCCTGGCGCAATTGTCGATCCTGGTGACCCTGCTCGACCAGGGCCCGATTCGAATGACCGATCTCGCCGCACACGAACGGGTGCGAACCCCCACCACGACCGTGGCGATCCGGCGCCTGGAAAAGATCGGGCTGGTCAAGCGTTCCCGCGACCCGTCCGACCTGCGAGCGGTGCTCGTGGACATCACGCCACGGGGGCGGGCCGTTCACGGCGAGTCGCTGGCCAATCGGCGCGCCAGCCTGGCCGCAATGCTGAGCCAGCTCCCGACCTCCGACCTCAACACCCTGATGCAGGCGCTGGCGCCGCTGGAACGGCTGGCCTCCGGCGATCCGACATCCGGACCCGCCGGCGTGCCGCCCGCGCGCAAAGAAGCCTGAAAAACTTTTCCTCTCAATGGTTTTCGCCTGCGATTGCGGCTGTCGGTAAACTGCCGGGCATGCCCAATGCACTCATCACCGGCGCCGGCGGCGGTATCGGTTCGGCCATCGCCGCGGCGCTGGCCCCCACCCACACCCTGCTGCTGGCCGGCCGACCCTCCGATCGGCTCGACGGGGTCGCCGAGCGGCTCGGCGCCACCACCTTTCCGCTGGACCTCACCGACTCCGGCGACATCGAAGCCGCCTGCGAAATCGTGGACGAACTCGACGTGCTGGTGCACAACGCCGGATTGGCCATACCCGGCAGCGTTTCGGACTCGCATATCGACGAGTGGCGTGCCACCTTCGCCGTGAACGTCTTTGGGCCGGTAGAACTTACGCTCGCGCTGCTGCCGGCGCTGCGACGGGCGCGCGGCCAGGTGGTGTTCATCAACTCCGGCGCCGGGCGCACCGCCTCGCGGGGCATGGCTTCCTATTCGGCCAGCAAGTTCGCGCTGCGCGCCTTCGCGGATTCGCTGCGCAGCGACGAACCGGAGTTGCGGGTGACGACGATCTATCCGGGCCGGACCGACAGCGATATGCAGCGCGAACTCGTCGAGTTCGAGGGCGGCAGCTACGACCCGGCCAACTTCGTGAAACCCGAAACGGTCGCGGCCGCCGTCGTCCATGCGGTGAACACCCCGCCCGACGGCCACGTCCACGAACTGATGCTGCGACCCACCGGGCGCTAGTCGGCGCTAGACGACCAGGTTGACCAGCCGGCCGGCGACCACGATCACCTTGCGCGGGGTGGCGCCCGCCAGGAACGCCTGGACCTTTTCATCGGCGAGCGCGGCGGCCTTCAGCGTGTCCTGATCGGCATCGGCGGCCACCATGACTCGGCCGCGGACCTTGCCGTTGACCTGGACCGGGTACTCCACGGTGTCGTCGACCAGAAAAGCGGGATCGGCGATCGGGAACGGACCGTGCGCCAGCGGGGTCTCGTGACCCAGGCGCAGCCACAGCTCCTCGGCCATATGCGGGGCCAAGGGCGCCAACATCAACACCAGCGGCTCGACCGCCGCGCGTGGCACCGCGTCGCGGTGCTCCTTGGTGAGATGGTTGGTGTATTCGATCAGTTTGGCCGCAGCGGTGTTATTCCGCAGTGCCGCATAGTCTTCCGCGACGCCGGCGATGGTCCGATGCAGCACTCGCAGCGTCCCGGTCGCCAACTCCTGGGCGGGCCCGTCGACCACGCGGGTGTCGCCGGTCTGCTCGTCGACGACCAGACGCCACACGCGCTGCAGGAAACGGTGGGCTCCGACGACGTCCTTGGTGGCCCAGGGCCGGGACGCCTCCAGCGGGCCCATCGACATCTCGTAGACCCGCAGGGTGTCGGCGCCGTAGTCGTCGCAGATCTCGTCGGGTGAGATCGAATTCTTCAGGCTCTTACCGATTTTGCCGAACTCTTGGAAGACTTCGACCTCTCCCCCGGGCCCCGGATAGACGAAACGGCCGTCCCGCTCGACCACCTCTTCGGCCGGCACGTACGACCCTCGCGCGTCGGTGTAGGCGAAGGCCTGGATGTAACCCTGGTTGACCAGCCGGCGATAGGGCTCGCGAGAGCTCACGTGGCCCAGGTCGTACAGGACCTTGTGCCAGAACCGCGCATACAGCAGATGCAGCACCGCGTGTTCGGCGCCGCCGACGTACAGGTCGACACCACCGGGATCCTGCGGCCCGTGCTCGGCCGGGCGCGGACCCATCCAGTAGGCCTCGTTTTCCAAGGCGGCGAACCGCTCCGAGTTGTGCGGATCGGTGTAACGCAGTTCGTACCAGGAGCTGCCGGCCCACTGCGGCATCACGTTGGTGTCCCGGGTGTAGGGCTTCAGGCCGTCGCCCAGATCCAGCTCGACGTGCACCCATTCGGTGGCCTTGGCCAGCGGCGGTGAGGGCTCGCTGTCGGCGTCATCGGGATCGAACAGCACGGGTGAGTAATCCGGCACGTCGGGCAGTTCGACCGGCAGTGCGGCCTCGTCGAGTGCGTGCGCACGCCCGTCGGCGTCGTAGACGATGGGGAACGGTTCGCCCCAGTACCGCTGGCGCGCGAAAAGCCAGTCGCGCAGCTTGAATTCGACGCGTGCCCAGCCGCGGCCTTCGGACTCCAGGCGTGCGGTGATCTTTTCCTTGGCCGCTGCCACATCCAGACCGTCGAGGTAGCCGGAGTTGACCAGCACCCCGTCACCGGCGTAGGCCGCCTCCGAAATATCGCCGCCCGCAATGACTTCCACGATGGGCAGGCCGAACTCGTGGGCGAAGTCCCAGTCGCGCTGGTCGTGACCCGGGACCGCCATGATGGCCCCGGTGCCGTACCCGGCCAGCACGTAGTCGGCGATGAAGATCGGCACCGGTTTGCCGTTGGTGGGGTTGGCGGCGTAGCTGCCCAGGAAGACACCGGTCTTCGCCTTGCTCTCCTGACGTTCGAGGTCTGACTTCGACCCGATCGCCTGCCGGTAGGCGGCGACGGCCGCACCGGGCGTCTCAGCGCCATACGTCCAGCGCGGGTCGGTGCCGTCCGGCCAGGCGGTGGCGACCAGCTCGTCGACCAGGTCGTGTTCGGGGGCCAGCACCAAGTAGGTGGCGCCGAACAACGTGTCGGGCCGGGTGGTGAACACCTCGATGTCGACCGTCTCGCCATCGGCCTTGGTCGCCGCGAACAGCGCCTTAGCACCGGTGGACCGGCCGATCCAGTTGCGCTGCATAGTCTTGACCGGCTCCGGCCAGTCCAGCACTTCGAGGTCGTCGAGCAACCGATCAGAGTAGGCGGTGATTCGCATCATCCACTGCCGCAACCGTTTCCGGAACACCGGGAAGTTGCCGCGGTCGCTGCGGCCGTCGGCGGTGACCTCTTCGTTGGCCAGCACGGTGCCCAGACCGGGGCACCAGTTCACCATCGAGTCGGCCCGGTAGACCAGCCGGTGGCCGTCGATCACGTCGGCCCGCTCCCCCGCCGAGAGCCCGGCCCAGTCTCGGCCGTCCTCGAGGCGGCGGGCCCCGGAATCGAACTCGGCGACCAGCTCCGCGATGGGACGGGCCTTGTTGGCGGCGGTGTCGAACCAGGCGTTGTAGATCTGCAAAAAGATCCACTGGGTCCACTTGTAGAACTCGACGTCGGTGGTGGAGAAGCTGCGCCTGCTGTCGTGAGCGAGACCCAGGCGTCCCAGCTGGCGCTTGAAGTTGACGACGTTGGCTTCGGTCCGGGTGCGCGGATGGGTGCCGGTCTGCACCGCGTACTGCTCTGCCGGCAGCCCGAAGGCGTCGAACCCCAACGCATGCAACACGTTACGGCCGGTCATCCGGAAATAGCGGGCGTACACGTCCGTCGCGATGTAACCGAGGGGGTGCCCGACGTGCAGGCCCTCCCCCGACGGGTACGGGAACATGTCCTGCACGAACAATTTGTCGTCCGGCACCGGGGATCCGTCTTCCGGCGCCAGCGAACCGACCGGGTTGGGCACGTTGAAGGTGCCGAGCTTCGCCCAGTTCTCCTGCCACACGCCCTCGATGCGACCCGCCAGCGCCGCCGTGTAGCGATATGGCGGCGCGTCGGAGTCGGGCGTGGCGGCGCCGGAGTTGCTTGCCGGCGAGGTGGTCGGGGAGTCGGTCACCTGAACAGGGTATAAGGGCGACACGGCGAGTACGCCGGCCACAGGTTGGTCTCGGTTCCGTTGCGCGCCGATCAGAGGTTCATCCCAGGTGTGTTTCGAGCCTATTCACCGCCTTTGACCTCTAGTTACAGTCAGCCCCTATCGACGGCTTCTGGTAGGCAGCCATTGGAAGGACCGACGCAGATGATTGAGATCGTCCCCGTCCACCGGGCACTCCTCGGCGGTATGGTCGCTGGCCTCATGGGCCTGGCGGTTGTTGCGGGCGGCACGGCATCGGCAGACCCGTTGCCCCCAGCGCCTGCGCCCGTCCCCGCGGTTCCCGCGCCGGCACCGCAGAACCTCGGGCCCGAGCTGGTGCCGCCGAGCAGATATCTCGCGGCCCCGCCCGCCGGCAACCAGATCGTCCCGCCGGCTACCGCCACGGCCCCCGGAACGACGGCCCCGGCGGTCACACCGGCGGCGCCGGCTCCGGCTCCCGCGACGTCGGGAACGATCCGCGAATTCCTGCAGTCCAAGGGCGTGAAGTTCGAGCCGCAGAAGCCGCAGGGCTTCAAGGCGCTCGACATCACCCTGCCGGTGCCCGCCCGCTGGACCCAGGTGCCCGATCCCAACGTGCCCGATGCGTTCGCGGTGATCGCCGACCGGCAGGGCAGCAGTATCTATTCCTCGAACGCGCAGGTCGTGGTGTACAAACTGGTCGGCGCCTTCGATCCGAGGGAGGCCATCACCCACGGTTACGTCGACAGCCAGAAGCTTCCGGCGTGGCAGCCGACCAACGCGGCGATGACCGACTTCGGCGGCTTCCCGTCGTCGATCGTCGAGGGCACGTACCGCGACGGTGACCTCACCCTCAACACGTCGCGGCGCCACGTCATCGCCACGTCGGGGCACGACAACTACCTCGTGTCGCTGGCGGTGACCACCGATCGCGCGGTGAGTGTCGCCGACGCACCGGCCACCGACGCCATCGTCAACGGATTCCGGGTGAGCGCACCCGGTGCGACCGCGCCGGCCCCGGCCCAGGCACCCGCCGCGTCGCCGGTGGGATTGCCGGCTCAGGCGCCCGCCGCCGCCCCGGTCGCTCCGGCACCGGTCGCGGCTCCCGTGGCCCCGGTCACCCCGGCGCCGGTCGCGGCTCCCGTGGCCCCGGTCGCCCCGGCACCGGTTACGGCTCCCGTGGCTCCGGTCGCTCCGGCGCCCGGCGCGGCGCCGCTGGTACCGCTCGCCCAGACCGCGCCGGCGGCTCCCGTCGGACTGCCCGCGCAAACGCCGACGTTGACCCAGCAGCACGCTCCCAGCCTGCTGGCCATGGTGCCGGGCCTGCCCCCGCTGCCGAACTTCTCGTTCCTGCAGCACTGAGGACGCCTCGCCGAGCCGGATTCGCGGGTCGGTCACCCGGCTCGTATTGTGACCCCATGCTGATTGCGGGCGTGCTGTGCATGTGTGCGGCGGTGGCCTCGGCGGGGTTCGGCACCTGGTCGCTGGCGCACAACCAAAACGTCGGTGCCACTGCGTTGGCGCTGCGCGCGATGGCGCCGACCCAGTTGGCGGCGGCGGTGATGTTGGCCGCCGGCGGCGCGGTCGCCATGGCCGCCGTCCCGGACACCGCACTGGTGGTACTCATCGTGTGCGTGGTGGGCGCGCTGGGAACGCTGGCCGCGGGCTCGTGGCAGAGCGCCCGCTTCGCGCTGCGTCAGGAAGCGGCGGCGCCCGCCTGCGCCGGCAGCTGCGTCGGCTGCACGCAGTCGTGCCCCTGAACGGAAACCGGGGGAGCGGCCCTAGTTGCGGCTGATGTCGATGGGGTGGGTAGCCAGCAGCGACAGCGGCAGCGGCTGGCGCCGCAACACCTGGCCCCACAGGTCGGACCTCGGTCCGACCAGTACGTCGGATGGCAAGGCGGACAACACAATCCAGTCGTCGCGTTCGATCTCGCCTTCGAGCTGACCGATAGTCCAGCCCGAGTAGCCTGCGAAGATCCGCACCCCTTCGACCAGCGGCGCGATCAGCTCGGGGTCGGCGTCCAGATCAACCATGACCACCCGGCCGTCCACGTGCCGCAAGCCCGGCACGTCCCCGGGATCGGCGCCGACGCGCAGCGTCGCCAGGCACAGCGCTGCGTCGCGCTTCACCGGTCCGCCGATGAACATCGTCTTCGGCTTGGCCGAGAGCTTCGTCCATTGCGGCAACACGTTGTAGACCGCGGTTTCGCTGGAGCGGTTGAGCACGACACCCAGCGTGCCTCCGTCGTTGTGCTCGACGATGTAGATCACGCTGCGCCGAAACGTCGGCTCGAGAAGATCGGTGTTGGCGAGCAGCAAAGTGCCCGCGCGCACCCGTTGCGCGGCGGGTGCTACGTAGTCCTCTGGATCCTCCTGCGGGGGCACCACACCATCATCGCATCCGGTGCATCGTGGCCCAGGGCAATCGCGGGGGTAGGCCCCGGAGATTTGTACTGTGGTTGGGACCGCTCTGATCGCGCGAGCTTTGCCAACCCCAATCCTGGAAGTCGGTTTCGGTGATCCCCACCCGGATGCAGTCCAGCGCACCCGTCGAGATTTGGCGGTCGGTGCGCGGTTTGCCCGATTTCTGGCGGCTGTTGCAGGTGCGCGTGGCGAGCCAGTTCGGCGACGGCTTGTTTCAGGCGGCGCTGGCCGGGGCGCTGCTGTTCAACCCGGACCGGGCCGCGGATCCGCTTTCCATCGCGCGCGCCTTCACGGTTCTGTTTCTGCCGTATTCGCTGCTGGGCCCGTTCGCCGGCGCGCTGATGGACCGTTGGGACCGGCGGCTGGTGCTGGTCGGCGCCAACATCGGCCGGCTGATCCTGATCGCCGCGATCGGCACCATCCTGGCGGTGCGCGCCGGTGACCTGCCGCTGTTGCTGGGTGCGCTGTTCGCCAACGGTTTGGCCCGGTTCGTCGGGTCGGGCCTGTCGGCGTCGTTGCCGCATGTGGTGCCGCGCGAGCAGGTGGTGACCATGAATTCGGTCGCCACCGCGTCCGGGGCCATCGCGGCCTTCTTCGGCGCGAACTTCATGCTGGTGCCCCGCTTCATCTTCGGCGCCAGCGACAAGGGCGCGTCGGCGATCGTGTTCATCACCGCGGTTCCGGTGTCGATCGCGCTGCTGCTGTCGTGGCGGTTCGGTGCCCGGGTGCTGGGCCCCGACGACACCTGGCGGGCGATCCACGGGCCGGTCATTTATGCGGTGACCACCGGTTGGCTGCACGGTGCGCGCACGGTGGCACAGCGCCCTACGGTCGCCGCCACCCTGTCCGGCCTGGCCGCCCACCGGATGGTCGTCGGCATCAACTCGCTGCTGGTGTTGTTGCTGGTCCATCACATGCCAAACCTCAAGGGCGGGGGATTCGGCACGGCCTTACTGTTCTTCGGCGCCGCGGGGCTGGGCGCCTTTCTGGCCAACGTCCTGACGCCGCCGGCGATACGCCGGTGGGGGCGCTACGCGACGGCCAACGGCGCGTTGGCGGCGTCGGCGATCATCGAGGTCGCCGGCGCCGAGCTATTGGTTCCGGTGATGGTCGCGTGCGGCTTCTTGCTCGGCGTCACCGGGCAGATGGTCAAGCTCTGCGCCGACACCGCGATCCAGATAGACGTCGACGACGCCCTTCGCGGGCACGTGTTCGCCGTGCAGGACGCGCTGTTCTGGGTCGCGTTCATCGTTTCGATCACGGTGGCCGGCATCTTGATTCCCGATGACGGGCACGCGCCCGCGTTCGCGCTGTTCGGCTCGGTGCTGTACCTGGTCGGGCTGGCCGTGCACGGCGTCATCGGGCGCCGCGGCGAGCAAGCGAACGATCGCTAAGGTACAGACGTGCTTTGTCCGACGGCCGTACCCGACAGTCTGCGGCTCCGATGACCGGCCCCGCGCCCATGGTCGACGACCTGCGTGCCGAAAGCGACGCGCTCGACGAGCTGGTGGCGCCGTTGCCGCCCGAACGCTGGGCCGATCCGACTCCAGCGCCCGGCTGGACCATCGCGCATCAGGTCGGCCACCTGCTGTGGACCGATCGAGTCGCGCTGATCGCGGTCACCGACGAGCCCGGCTTCACGGAGGTGTTGGCGGGCGCGGCCGCGGATCCGACGGGCTTCGTCGACAAAGGCGCCGAAGAACTGGCGGCCCTGACGCCCGCCGAACTGCTCGCCGACTGGCGGGTCACCCGGGGACGGCTGCACGAGGCGCTGCTCACGGTCGAAGCGGGCCGCAAACTTCCGTGGTTCGGCCCACCGATGAGTGCGGCATCGATGGCCACTGCGCGGCTGATGGAGACCTGGGCGCACGGCCTCGATGTCGCCGACGCGCTGAGCGTGACGAGGCCGGCGACTGAACGCCTGCGGTCGATCGCTCACCTGGGGGTCCGCACCCGCGATTTCGCCTTCGCCGTCAACAACTTGGCGCCGCCGCCCGAGCCGTTCCTGGTCGAGCTGCGCGGACCCGGCGGCGACACCTGGTCGTGGGGGCCGCCCGATGCCGAGCAGAGTGTCCGCGGGTCCGCTGAGGATTTCTGCTACCTGGTCACCCAACGACGCCCGCTGAGCGCGCTCGACATCACCGCCGAGGGCGACGACGCTCAGCGCTGGTTGCGAATAGCTCAGGCTTTCGCGGGTCCTCCCGGCGCCGGGCGATGAGCGCGTGAAACGCGCGAAGAGAGCCGGCGCCCATCAACCCAAGCGCCGGGCGATGAGCGCGTGAACTGGCCGATGAGCGCGTGAAACGCGTCAGTGCAGGGGACCGCCGTAACTCGCCTGGTTCTCCGCCTCGGCTTCCTCGCGCAGCGCGGTGATCGCGAGGTTCAGGCGTTCGGCCAGCTCTCCGTGGCCGTACCCGGTCATCACCCCGGGATGCAGAGTCAGCTCGAGCAGCCGGCCGTCGGAATTCGCGACCGCATAGACGTCGCCCAGGTCGACGCTGTAGGTGACGGCTTCGGCCTGCGCCACAAGGGCTTCCCACTTGTCGGCCGCCTCGCTCAGTTCCCGAAGAACCGATTCGACGAGATCCTTCTCGCTGAGATTCGCGCGACTGCCCGAACCCGCCACCCTGACAGTATCGTCGAGCCCTCCGACCAGCGTCAATTCAGACGCGGACAGCTGTGCAGCAGACCTGCCGGGCGGTCACGCGGCGAGCTTTTGGTACCACGCGAGGTGGTAATTCGCCGACACCGAGTCGCCGCTGGCAATGCCCTCGGTGGCGGCCATCAGGAGGCACTTGAGCAGAAGCGCGGGATTGACGTTCGGATACTGAACGAGGAGCTGGTAGCGGGCGGTATCGAGATGGACCCGCAGCACGTCGACCTCCTGGTCGACGACGACGGTTCCCGCGGCAGCGGCTTCCGCCAACCGGGGCACGATCTTGGGCAGGTCGTCACGCCCGCGCGTAGTCGCACTCAGCACGCTCGCCAGATCATCGATGACGGGCAGTGCCCGCGGCTCCCCCGACGATCGGGTGGCGGCGAAATCGACCGAGCGGCGCAATGAATCACCGGGAGTGTATGTGACGACGCGGACCGTTTCGCCGATCAGCGCGGCGACCCTGCCGCTGCGGCGCTCGGGTTCCAGCAGCCGAACTCCGGCGGGAAGGCTGATGCCTGAGGGTATCCATCCGTGAGCGAGATCGGTGACCAACACCGTCGTGCCGTCGGCGCGATCTCCGATCGCCCAATTCAGGCGTGGCTCCTGCCGCACCACGAATTCGAGCAGCCGGTTCAGCCGCTGGTCGTCGAATCCCTTTGGTGGTGAAGGCTTTTCGATGTGTGGCCGGGCCGCGCCGAAGGCGGCCGTCTCGGGCTCGACCTCGGCCGGGGTGGCATCGGCGGTTGCCGGGGTGGCATCGGCGGTTGCCGGGATGGCATCGGCGGCGGCCTCCCGCGGCGCCTCGGGCTCCGCGCTGGCGGTGACCGGCTCGTCGACGATCGCGTGGTGGCGGCCGGAGTCGGCCGGCTCGGGTGCCCGTTCGGGTGCACGCTGCACCGGCGCCCCGGGCGCCGGCTCCGCCTGCGTGATCACCGGAATGACCTGCGTCTGTTCGAGGTGGGATGCGTCGGTGGTCCCGACGGGCTCGTCGTCGGAAGTGGCCGGCTCGCTGGCCCCCTCCGGTTCGTCGCGAACGGCGGGCGGCTCGACCACCGCGTGATGGCGGCCGGAGTCGGCCTCGTCCGAAGGCGGCTCGGGTGCAGACCCCGGTGGCGCTGGCAGAACCGGCTCGGACCTGATCACCGGGATGACTTGTGTGTCGTCGAGGTGGGACGCGTCGGCGGGTTCCCGCCGAGCCGCCTGCGGCGATGCACTTTCGGCGACCGGGTCGGGCGCGGACTGGCGACGACGACGCCTTGGTGGTGTCGGATCTAGTCGACCCGGCGCGGGCGCTTCGGGGACGGCCCTGACCTCACGGATTGTGGGCAGCACCTGCGTCTTGTCCAGGTCCGCGCGGGGCGGCTCCGGCCGCGGTGGGGGAGGAGCGGGGGGTCGGGCTCCGCTCTTCACGGCATGCAGGTAGCGGGTCGTCGATTCGACTCGGCGCACGGCGCGAGCCCGGGCCTCCTCGATGACCCGCGCCTCGGCCGCCTGGCGCGACGGGTCGGTCATGCCCGCCCGCTTGAGTAACTTCAGTTCGTCGTTGGCGGCGTGCGCAATTCGTTGCAGGTCGGCCTTGAGATGTTCAGCGAGAGTTGCCGTTTCGGCCGTCACCGTCGACAACTCGGCAGGCCACAGCCCGCCTGTCACCCAAGGGGTGCAGTCGATAGGAGAGCTGAAAGCCGGCGTCGCCAGTGATTCCCGGGTAGCTCTCCGGAGGCGCTGGCGCGCCGACATCCGACCGAAGACCGCCACCGGCTAAGCGTACCGGGACCCAGCCGACGACTTGTGCGGTCAGTGAATTGTGCGTTCGCAGGGCCCTGGGTAGCGTGAGGACATGGCTGATTCTGCACTGCAGCAGCAACTCGACGAGGTCCGCACCTTGCTGGCTCGCGCACGAGAGTTGTTCGGCCCCAACCCGGTAGAGCCGCCGACCGGTATCGCGCCCGATCCCAGCGTCGCCAAGCCGTGGCTCCGCTAGGCCGGCGGCGCGCATGACGGCCCGCTAGATCGCGCCGTTGCGGCGACGCAGTTTGTGCGCCAGCAACTTTTCGATGGCCGCGTCGAGGTCGCGCGGGGTCGGAACCTCCGCGGAGGGCGTATGCCCGGCGGCGACGATCTCGTCGCGAATTTCCAGCAACGCTTTGAGGCATGAGACGTCGGCGGTCAGCAGAATGCCCTGCGCCAGCGTCTCGGCATCGGTTTCCATCGCCTCTTCGCTCAGCGCGACGCTGTGCATGTAGCCGCCGCGGCAGGAGCGGACGAGGATGTGTCCACTCGGGTGAACAGTGTCGAAAGCGGGATTCGCGTCGGTCATCGACCGCGGTCGACGATGTCGCCGAACTTCCCGGCCGCCTCCTGCTCGTGCTGTTCCCACATCGCCGCCGAATCGGTCAGCTTGTCAGCCAAATCGGCGTGGTCGGCAGCTTGCTGCTCGTAGCACTGGCGTCGAAGTTCCAGCAGCTCACGGCCCGCGTCACGCAGCTCGCTGAAGATCGGCCCGAGCGAATCGAGGCTCTCTTGGATCGCGGGGTGCGACGACGGGACGGTACGCAGGTACTCCGAGGTGTCCTGGTGGTGCGCGGCAGCCTGACGTAGGTGCGCAGGCACTACATGAATCGAATCTGCCATCCGCTGTCTCCTGTTGACGACCGCCGGCACTGCCGACGAGTTCATTTTTGTCAGGTGGTCGACGAGGTCGCCGGCCGGGTAGGTGTCGGTGGGTCAGGCTTGGCCGGCGTCGCTGGTGCCGCGGTCGCCGCCGGCGGATGCTCCCAGCCTAGGAAGCTCGGCCCGCTCACGGTGGCGATGCGTTGAATTTGGCCGTCGAGAAGCGCCTTGCCGGGGCTGAGGGCCAGCGCGTGACGATCGGTGAACATCCCGATATCGCCCGGCGTCACCTGCAGGGAATCGATGGGGCTCGGGACCGCGGTTCCCGGCGGGGGGATGATCATTCCCTGCTGTTGGAAGGCCTCCGCTATCGGGGTGCCGGCGACGGCGGCCTTGATCGCGGCGGCCAACTGCGGGCTCGCAGCGGTGACCGTTTCACCGTCCGGCAGGGTCACCGGTGTGGGGCCGGCCGTCGGCTCATCCGACGAGCCCGGCTGATCGTCGGTCCCGTCGCCGGCCTCGTTCGAGGCGTCCTGCGCGCCCGGATCCTGGTCTTGGGCGTCGGGCAGTTCGTCGTCGGCCGGTTCTTCCAGAGCCGGGTCGGTCCCGTCGGCACCGCGTAAGCCGGAAAGGCCGCCGGCCCCGTCCCAACCGGCCATGGATCCGGGCACCGAGCCCAGCCCCGGCAGGGACCCGCCACCAAAGGTGGGCATGGCCGGTGCGAACGGCTGTTGCGACGCGGGCGGGATCGCGGCGCCGGCGGTTGGATCCAGGCCGGGAACATCGCCGGGCAGCAGACCATCATCGTCGCCGAATAAGGAGTCCAGCAGCGGATCCCACTCGGCGTCGGGATCGTCGGGCGCTCCCGCCGCCGGCGCATCGCCAACGGCCACCGCCGCCCGCGGTTGTTCGCCGGCAGGCTTCGGGTCGCCCTTGGAGGCGTCGTACAGCGACGTCCAGGCGGCCATCAGCGCTGACTTCGACGTGTCGTCCAGGCTGGCGTTCAGGACGACCTCGCGGATATCGCGGAGCTTGCCGATGAGGAACCGCTGGAAGTCGCGCGCTCCCGCCGGTGTGTCCAGGTCTGACCTGGTCCGTACGGCTGCTTCGGTCTCTTGTTGCAGCCTGGTGAGCGCGTCTCTGCCGTCCACCGCCCGCAGGTGCGCGTTCAGGATGGCCGAGACCACCTGCATGTCCAGTTGGGAGCTGGCCGAGTTCTGTTGTGCCAGAGCGGCTTCGGCGTGTGCGATGGCATCGGCCGCCTCGCCCGATTCGCGATCCGGCGTGGTTTCGGCGGGCGGCCTGCCCACGGGCGGCTCGGGGGTTGCTCCCGCGCCGAAGACGCCTGGGTGCTGTTGGCGGATCTTGCGCAAGATCGCCTCAACCTGGTCGGGCCGGGTGGTCGGGGTGATCACGGCGGTCACTTCAGCAGGCGCCAAGCCCGTCTGCCATGCGTTCGGATCGCCGGTGCGGTCTCGCACGTATTTGACCGCGGCGAGCAGGTCGTCATACGCGGACATCAGCCGGGCGGGCGGCGGCGCAGCCCGCTCGAACGCTGCTGCCGGTAAACACGCGACCCCTCCATGTCGGGCGACGGTACTCACGGGCATGGTCGGTGACAATTCAGTGCGCTGGGCGGTGTGGACTAGTTCCGGTTAGCCGCTTTCGGCGGCGTACTGGTCCCGAAGACTCTGCAGCACAGCCTTTTTGGCCTGCCCGAATTCGCGCGCCTCGGCCACGACCGACGCGATCTCGCGTTGCTTGGCCAGCAGGAACTTCTGAAACTCACGCGCCCCCATGGGCGTATCGAGGGCGAGGTCCGCCTGGTGCACGGTCGCGTGGTCGATCTGTTCGGCGATGGAGTCCAGCCGCCTGACGCTCTCGCGCGCCGCATCGTGAGCGCTGGAAAGCACCTCGTTCAGCAAACGGTCGGCTTCGGACGCGGCGCCATGCTGACTCGCCAGTGCCGAGCGCCGCGCCTCGACGGCCTCTAACGAAGGTCCGGGTTGTTCCGGCATCGGCTCACCCTTCTCGTCGTGCCCGCGTCACCGGGCGCTCGTGTTCTGTCATATCGGTCGGCGGATCGCAACGTTGTTGCCCAGTCGGCTGATTCGCACCGAGGCACCCGAATAGGGCGCCTCCACAACGAGGTTGTTCCCGATGGCCAGCTGCACGTGACCGGCGTGCGGAAACACCAGATCCCCGGGCCGCACTTGCGTGCGGGCCACCGGGATACCGTCGTTGATCTGTTGATAGGTGGTGCGATCCAGGTGAATACCGGCCTGGGCGTAGCTCCACTGGACCAGGCCCGAACAGTCGAACTGGTCGGGTCCGGTCGCGCCCCACACGTACGGTCGGCCCAGTCGGGACAATGCCGCACGCACCGCCACCGCCGCTCGGTCGGCCGGCACGCCCCGCAGCCCCGAGATGCCCAGCCGCCGCAGCCGATAGCGCAAGGCGAGCAGTTCCGCATGGCGCCGTCGCGCGCGCAGGCGGGCCGACACGACGTGGGCCCGCTGCGCCCGTAGCCGAGTCGCGCGCCGCCGCAGCGCCTCTCGCTGGGCCAGCGGCGTCGACGGCGTCGTGGCGGCATCGGCGAGGGCCGCGTCCAGGACCGTCCTGGTCAGCTCGCGCGCCTGCGCCCGGTCGCGGTGCGCGCCGGCGATGATGTCGCCGGCCGCGGCGTCGGTGCCGGCTGCCGCCGTGAGGCGTTGCCGGCTGTGGTCGACCGCGAGTTGGTAACCGCCGTGCGCCATCGTGTTGCCCAACCGGGCGGCGCGCTGCAACACGTTGCGGTAATGCCCGGTCGCCGTATCCAGGGATGACGGCTGGGTACGGCCGGCGAACAGTTGATGGGCCCGGCTCAGCGCCTCGACGTCGGTGTCATTCACGATGTCCCCCGTCGTCGTCCTGGCTCGCACCTTCTGGTTGCGACTCGACGGCGTCGGTGAAGGCACGCACGCGGGGGAGGGCGCCCGGCGGGATCGCCCCCCGGTTGCGGATGTCCCACATCTCGTCGACATCAACGCCGACGAGTGCGGCGATGACGGTCTCCGGCAATGACGACTGCGTGCACGCCCGGTCGAAGCGGGCGCCCAGGCTGTTCGGCATCCGCTTCAACAGCGCTGCGCGGGTCGCCTCCAAGGCCCGCAAATGCTCCATCAACCGGCCGGTCGAGTCGGCCCCGGCACCCACCGCCACCCGCCAGGAGCTGGCGGCCAGCATCTCGGCCTTCACGCATTGCGCGATCACAGACAGAATATACGTCTCATATTCGTTTGATGTTGTCGCAGGCAGTCGATCGATGACGGATTTGAGGGCGTCGAGCTGTGCCTCGGCATAGCCTTCCAGCACTTCCGTGTCGCTGTGGCGGTCGACCACGACCGGCCCGCTGCGCCGCGCGGGCACCGGGGCGGGCGGCTGGGCGGCCATCAAACGCGCCAGCTCGGCCTCCGGATCGGCGGCCACCAGGAGCCGCGAATAGGTGCCCGGTGGCAGGCCAAGGCCGTTCTCGATCTTTTGAACTGTGCTTTTGTGCGGCTTGCGGGCGCCGCGCTCCAAAAAGCTCAGTCCCATGATGCTGACCCCGGTCGCGGCGGCGAGATCGGCTAGTGACCAATCGCGCGATTCACGCAACGCGCGGATAGCCGCACCAGCGGATTCACGGGTCACCGCACGCTCCGGCCATGGGCCGGATATTACACAGAGGCGGTGGTGGTTATCGGTTTATACGTTTCTGTCACGTTTCTCTTGCGCCGCGCTGCACCATGTGTATACGCTTCTGTCTACGTTTCACGCTCGACAAGGAGACCGACATGGGACACCCCTGCGCAGCCAACCCGGAACTTTGGTTCGGCTACCCCGACGACGACGGTGGTGACGGCGCCGCGAAGGCGCGCGCGTACGAGCGGTCGGCCACCGAGGCGCGAATCCAGTGCCTGCGCCGCTGCCCGCTGGCGCAGCAGCGTCGGTGCGCCGCACACGCCATCGCGCACCGCGAGGAGTACGGCGTGTGGGCGGGCGTGAAGCTACCGGGCGGCCAGTACCGCAAGCGGGAACAGCTCGCGCACGCCCACGAGGTCCTGCGACGCATCGCCTCCGGCGAGATCAGTGCCCGACAGCTGCCCGAGAACGCGGCGCTGCTGGCACGCCACGAACACGAGGCCGTCGCGGTGCCCGCGGTCGTGCTGCACCTGCCGTTGGCGCAAATCAAACCCCGTTCGGCCGCCTGACAATTCGGCGACACCCGGGGCAGCAGTTTGCTGAGCCGGTCAATGGGGTAGTCGGGGTCGGCAGAACCAGTCTGTCGACCCAGAGGCGCACCCATGACGTTCGACCTGACCCCGACGGCAGCACAGCACGACCTTGCCAGGCGCACACACGAGTTCGCCGAAGAATGCATCCGTCCGGTAGCGCTTGAGTATGACCAGCGCCAGGAGTTCCCGTGGCCGGTGCTCGAGGAGGCGGCTCGGCGCGGCTTTTACAGCCCGCTGTTTTACCGCGATCTGATCGGTGATCCGACCGGCATCTCCCTACCGATGTTCATGGAGGAGCTGTTTTGGGGTTGTGCCGGGATCGGTTTGGCGATTGTCATGCCGGCGCTGGCACTGTCGGCGATCGGGCAAGCCGCGTCTCCCGAGCAGATGCTGGAGTGGGCGCCCGAATGTTTCGGCACCCCAGGCGATCTCAAGCTCGCGGCACTGGCGATCTCGGAGCCCGAGGGCGGCAGCGATGTGCGCAACCTGCGTACCCACGCGCGTCGCGACGGTGACGACTGGATCATCGACGGCCATAAGATGTGGATCGGCAATGGCGGCATCGCCAACGTGCACGTGGTCAACGCCGTGGTCGACGAGGAGCTCGGCCACCGCGGTCAGGCCTTGTTCGTCGTGCCCGGTGGCACACCGGGCCTGAAGCTGGTGCGAAAGCTGGACAAGCTGGGTTGCCGGGCCTCCCATACCGCCGAGTTGCTCTTCGAAGGTGTGCGCGTTCCCGGAGCGAATCTGCTTGGCGGACAAGAGAAGCTAGAACACAAGCTTGCCAAGGCCAGGGAGGTGGTGGCTGGCGGCAAGCGGTCCGGTTCGGCGACGCTGGGCACCTTCGAGCAGACCCGGCCCATGGTCGCCGCCCAGGCCATCGGCATCGCGCGTGCGGCACTCGAATACGCCACCACGTACGCCACCGAGCGCGAGGCCTTCGGCGGGCCGATCATCGACAACCAGGGCATCGCCTTCCCGCTGGCGGAGCTGGCCACCCAGATCGACGCCGCGCGGCTGCTGACCTGGCGTGCGTCGTGGATGGCGGCCAACAACGTTCCCTTCGAGCGGGGAGAAGGTTCGATGTCGAAGATGGCCGCCAGCGAAGTCGCGGTGAAGGCCACCGAACGTGCCATCCAGACCATGGGCGGCTGGGGCTACATCACCGACCATCCCGTCGAGAAGTGGTATCGGGATGCCAAGCTGTACACCATCTTTGAAGGCACCAGCGAGATCCAGCGGATGGTCATCTCCAACGCGCTGGGCGCCGCCGTCGGGACCCCGCCGCTGCATGTGGTCCTCGAGCCGTCCGGGGGAGCGCTGAACCGGGTCTTCGGGCGCGGCACCCCGTTGCGGTCCCGGGCCGCCGATAGCGCGCTGTCGATGAAGGATCGGGTGCCCGAGCCTGTCATGCGGCTCGCCATGAAGGTGCTGCGGCCCCCGCGCAAGTAGGGACGCCGGGTACGGTCGCGGATGACGGCGCTGCGTGCGGGCCCCGCGACGGAGGATGGACGATGAGCAACCTGGAGGTCGCCCCGGCCGAACTCTCCTGTGCCGCTGCACAACACTCGGACACTCCCACGATGGTGGAAGTGCTGCATCCGCGCGAAGTGCCGTTGGGCGGCCCGAGGGCGATTCGGGTGCAACGCACGCTTCCGCAACGGCAGCGCTCACTCGTCGGCGCGTGGTGTTTCGTCGACCATTACGGGCCGGTGGCCGCGCGGATGGATGTGCCGCCGCACCCGCACACGGGACTACAAACCGTCAGCTGGTTGTTCAGTGGGGAAGTGGAGCACCGCGACAGCGCCGGCGTACTCGCGGCCGTTCGGCCCGGCGAGCTGAACCTGATGACCGCCGGGGCCGGCATTTGTCATTCGGAAGTGTCGGTGGATTCCGGCGCCCCCTTGCACGGTGTCCAGCTCTGGGTCGCGCTGCCCGCCTCCGACCGCGACACCGGGCGAGACTTCGCCCATTACACACCGCCGCCCGTGGCATTGCCGGGCGCGCGGGCGCGCGTCTTTCTCGGTGAGCTGGCCGGAAGCCGTTCGCCGGTACCAACATTCACACCGCTATTGGGCGCCCAGATCGAACTCGACCCCGGGACCACGCTGGACGTTGACGTCGACCCGACCTTCGAGCACGGGGTGCTCTGTGACTTAGGGACCGTGCGCGTGGACGGGACGGCCCTGACGATCGCCGACCTGGCGTATCGAAGCCCCGGGCCGGCGCAGCTGCACATGCACAACGCGGGGGAGGGGCCGGCACGAGTGCTGCTGCTCGGCGGCGCGCCCTTCACCGAAGAGCTGGTGATGTGGTGGAACTTCGTCGGGCGAAGCCACCAGGACATCGCCGAGTACCGCAGATTGTGGGAGGACGCCGACGATCGATTCGGCGCCGTCCAGGGCTACCGGGGAAACCCCGCCCGGCTACCCGCGCCACCGCTGCCGACCGTTCGGCTGCGGCCACGGCCAGTACCGCAAAGGAAGGGATACACAGATGACAACCGATAAGACCGGCGCCGAAGCCACGGTGCGCCTTGAGGACGGGAAGTACACGATCGCCGTCGAGGGTAAGACGGTCGGGCTGGCCGATTTCGCCGACCGTGGCGATCAGCGCGTCTTCTACCACACCGAAATCGACCCGGCGTACGGCGGACGTGGGCTGGCGACCATCCTGGTCGAGGAGGCGCTCAACGAGGCGCGCGACGAGGGTAAGCGCATTGTTCCGGTGTGCTCGATGATCGGCACGGTGCTCAAGAAGCATCCCGAATTCGATGACATCACCGATCCCGTCACTCCGGAGATCTCCCGGTGGGTGCGCTCGTAGGGGGTGAACCTCGACGAGCCCGTGATCACAGTCGCTCTAGCTGGCAGCTGCGGTGACCATCTGCTCGATCTCGACCACGGATTTATTCAAGAGGTGGCTGAAGATCGTGGCGTTTACTGCAGACAAAATCGCGCAATTCTCATGCGAACAGATCTTGTATTTGGTATCGACTTTCGATACGTCAACATTTGCGGCAAATCCCTGCTTGGCGAGATCAGCGCCCAACGGTCCGGATGCTAGGTCGGAGCGCACGGTCGTAGCCCAATCCCAGATGAGATACCTCTCTAGCAAGTCGAAGTTCGACAGCTTGGCGTCGCCGCTGCGCCGCTGTCCACGGTCGTTAACGGTATCCACAATCCACCAATTCGCATCTTCACGAAGATGGACCGAGTAGTCATCGGTTTTAAAGCAAATCACGCAGTCTTCACAGTCGGTGGTGATGTCTACATTTCCGCCGCCCAGTCCGGGCGCCCACCGGCGCCAATTAGCTGACAAGCGAGAAAAATCGGCCATTAGTTAATCCTTCTCAAGTAACCCCACCTGACGAGCTCCGACACATCACCGGTTTCTCCATTTTCATTGATGATGCGGAACTGCTGGCCGCCCCCAGGCTGATGAAACCACGGAGCTACCTCCGACTGCTCGATGTGCCAGCCCGGCGGGAGGCGAGACGGGTCGTTCACAACGTATTGGAAATAGGGTTTGGCTGCACTATCTGGTGGTAGCGCAAGTTCAGCAAATGGGGTTCCTTCGGGCGCTAAATAGCCCCCACCGGGATAGCCGAACCTGCCGACTACCGTCCCGGCCGGAAGTTCAGCGTCTGGAATGACAGTTCCCGGCACCGCATAAGGCTTGGTCGGCAGCATGTCGTCGGGATATCGCAGGCGGCCGTCAGGGTGGGTGAATTCCGGGCCAGGCTCAACCGGATGATATCCGTCGAACAAGGGGTGGTCGGGGGCAAGTGGTGGCGGCGGCGGGTGATCCGGCGGCAGCGGCGGTGGGCTGTCGGGCAATACAGGTGCGTGAGGCCCAGCTGGCGCATGTTCGACCGGTGCGTCAGCGGCCGGCGGAGCGTGCTCGACCGGAGGCGGCTCAAGAGGATGCGTGCCGGGGACGGGGTCACCTCCGACCCCAGGTGCACCGTGCGGGGGGAGATCCGCCTCGGCCAGGGCGCCACGCAATTCTGGCCCGGTCATGCCACTGGCCGTCAGACTTTCGGACGTCAGGCCCTCAAACGCTTCTCGACCGAATAGCGCCTTCGCGCCTTGTAAAAGCGCCTCCCCGCCGGCCTTCAGCCCCGGCCCCCCGACCGCCAGGGTGATGGCGGTCCATAGCGGTTCGGGGGTGGCTTCCACTTGCCCGGGATCCGGTGTGCGCATCCCGGTCAACTTGCCGCCGTTGAAGCTGTAATAGGTGCCGGTGGCCTGGTCGAAGAACTCGCCCGATCCGTTCTTGAGCTGGCCGATTACCTGTACG
Organism: Mycobacterium sp. 1165196.3; assembly: GCF_001673415.1. NCBI lineage: Bacteria > Bacillati > Actinomycetota > Actinomycetes > Mycobacteriales > Mycobacteriaceae > Mycobacterium > Mycobacterium sp. 1165196.3. Next base: position 29,112 of record NZ_LZLU01000223.1, read on the forward strand.
GGCTGTCCCTTGTCGTTGTAAGTGAACATGAAATGCCCGTCGGGGGTGATGCTCACCGACGCGGGATCGATGCCGGTGTAGTCGGGTATCTTGCGCAGGTCGTCGAGAGCCTTCGCAAGATCGTCCTTGAGCTTGGGCAGCCTGGCATTGGCGGCCTCGGCCTCGGGCGACCCTGGGCCGTGGGTGTACGCGTCGGCCGCGGCCTTATTGAGAGCGTCCCGCGCAGCCCGTACCTTGGCCAGCTGGTCCGCCACCGCCTGTTTGGTGACTTGGCGGATCTCCGCCAGCGCGGCTTGTTGGGCGGGAGACGGCGGGGCGACACCGTCAGCGTCGGCGCCGTGGAGGGGCGCGCCGTCATACCCTTCGGCGTGAAGGCTATCCAGCGACTTCTTAAGGCCGTCGGAGTAGCCGTTGCGAATTGACTGCAGTGCGGCGAGCGCCGCCTTGGTGTCCCGGACGGCGTCGTCTTCACACGTGTTGATGAACGCATGCACTGCGTCCTTGTCGGCGGCGGTGAGGCTTTTGTCGTTGTTCAACAGGTTGACGGCCTGCACAACCGAGTCCGAGATGCTCTTCAACTGCGCGTCCAGAGCAGCGATCCGCGCCGCGCCGGCCTTCTGTGCGTCGGCCAACGCCGCGGCGATGTTCTCTAGGTCCGCTCCGATCTTGGGTAGCTGCAACGACTGCGCTCCAAGAGATTTCACCACCCGCTGGACTTCTTCGGAGTCGTTGATCGGATGACCGCCGTCCTGGTGGTTCCAGGCGGCTTCGAAGCGGCTGCGGGCTTGCTGGAAGGCGTTGTCAGACTCCGCGGTGCATCGGCCCGCGCGATGAAAGGCAGCGGCTAGATTCGAGATGTGCAACGGGCTGCCCGCCTGCAGGCTTGCATTAATCGCCCAGGGGTCGCCGCCAGCCTCGGCGACAAGCGCCTTCTCATCTATATAGGGAAGTCCCATGACACCGTCGATGACTCGCTTGCTTTAGGCAGCTCATCGCGGACAGAATCTCCACCCCGTACTGAGCTGTGAATAAGCGTACTAATGCGGACACCGAGGTCAATTCACTACGCGCCGCCGGGGCGCGATACCAGGGAATGTGCCGATAAGCGTTCCGTCCGTACGTTCTTTTCGTGACGGTGGAAGCCGAGATCTAATGAGCCGTTGTCCGCTCCAGCGCGTACAGCGCCATGCGCCGGTTCGGCATGTCGTGTTCACCGAGGAATTCGCAACCCAGAAACTCGCAGAGCCGACGCACCGTCGTGTTGCGATGGTCCGGGTCGAACATAATCCGTTGGCACGCAGGGTCATTGACGATGATGCTGGCGATCACCCTGCGAAGTATCAGAGGGCCCAGGCCGCGGTTCACCATCTCCTCGTCCGCGATCGCCCCGTGCAGCCCCAGATCATGTGGCTGGCTGGGGTAACACCGGGCGATGGAGTCCTTGGCGGCCCGGTAGATCTCCAGGTATGCGCGATCCACACCCTTGATGCTGAGGATGAGCGGCCGCGAGTATGCGCCCTCGACCTGGGCGCGCAGATGGGTACGCCAACGGGCCACCGGCCAGTCGTACTCCCAGGTGGTGGCCAGATGCGGCCGGTTCATCCACTCCGCCACCATTTCCGCGTCCGGACCGTCGGGGTCGGCAACGCGAATCGTGTTGGGCCACGCCAATTCCGGTATCGGCGGGGGAGGAGCCTTGCGGACCGCCTCGCTGATGTCCGTGAGCTCCCGCGGGAGCACAGCCCCTGGGAGGCCGGTCGTCATGAAACCGCCGGCCTCAGGTGGCAAGCTGCCGGCCCACCTCGAGTCGCCGGAGCTTGCCCGAGGAGGTACGCGGCAGCGAGCCTGGCGGCATCAAAACGACGTCGGCCGGGGTCACACCGCACACCGAGATGACCCGCTTGATAACGGCGCTGCGGGTCACATCATGGTCTGAACCCAGGAACTCCGCAGCGATGAGCAACCGGGACTGGGCGGCCCCGGACTCGGACCCGACCGCCACCACCGCGCCTTGCCGCACGCCCTCGACTTGTCCGGCGACCTGTTCGATTTCGGTGGGAAAGATATTGCGGCCGGCGATGGTGATGACCTCCTTGGAACGACCACAGATCGTCAGCTCGCCGTCCACCAGATAGCCGATGTCTCCCGTGCGAAACCACTGCGTGTCGAGACCCGCGGCGGAGCCGGCGTCGCCGAAATAGCCGTCCATCATGGAGGTTCCACGGATCTCGACTTCTCCGATCCGATCGTCCGGCGTGTTCTCGGCTGGGCGTATCCGTAGCTCCATGCCAGGGATCGGCCGGCCCAGCAGGGCATATTTCTGGCGGGTCCCGGACTCGGTGCGCTCGTCGATGCGCAATCCCGTTGCGGGTTCGGGCATCGTGACGGCGCAGGTCGACTCGGCCATCCCGTAGGCCGGGGTGGCCGCCGACGCCCGGAAACCGAAGGGCGCCATGGCCGTTGCGAACTGGTCGAATCCCGCGCAGTCGACGGGTTCTCCGCCGTTGATCGCAATCCGAAGCGGTCCCAGGTCGACGTCCGACACCCGGCCCGAGAAGCGGCCGAGCGTGGCATACCCGAAGTTCGGTCCGGCGGTGAACGTCGCCGCGCTGGCCGAAAGCCATTCCGCCCAGCGCAGCGGTGCGGCGGAGAACGCGCCCGTCGGCGCCTGCCATAACGGCATCCCCCTCAGCGCGCAGCTGAGGAGGAAGGCCAAGCCCATGTCGTGATAGATCGGCAGCCACGAACAGCCGCGATCCGACGAGCCGTCGAGCTGGAGCCGGTCGGCGATGCCGCGCATGTTGTTCAACACGGCGGCAGGCGATAAGACGGCCGTGCGCGGATCGCCGGTCGAGCCGGCCGTCCCCTGCAGGATCGCGTGATTCGAATCCGCCTGTCCGTGAGGGCTGTTCGATGTTCGGGCGCGGGCGGCCTCGCGGAGGTCGCAGACGGTCAAGGCGGACTCGGCATCGCCGAGAAGGCGCAACGTGGACCCGTGGCTGAGGACCATGCTGACCCCGACTCCGCTGAACCGAGTCATCGTGCTGTGCGCCCAGTCAGCCGGGTCGGCGCCACGTCGGGGGCGCGGGAGGATCGATACCGCCGCGCCCGCCAGCCACGCGCCCTGAATGGCGGCGACCAGCTCGACGGTCGGCTCGCCGACCAGCCCCACGGCCCCGACGTGATCCTGCTGCAGCAGCCGCGTAGCAATGCGTTCGGCCATCCCGTGGACTTCGGGCCACGGGTACGCCGTCCATTGGTCGGCCTCTTTGTCCAGGACCACCAAGTCGTGCGGTGACCGGGTCATCGCCTCACGCATCGCGGCGGCAAGGACGTTCATGCGCGGGGTCCCGCGCCGGTCAAATCGTTTGTGACCGTGACGGATTCGCGATTCAGGGGGCGGTCATCATGGCGGATACTGACCAACTGATCTTCGAGGGTGCGGGGCACAGGGGGATTGGAGAAGGTCATATGCGGGGACCATACCGCGCTGATTTAGGTAAGGCTACCCTCACCACAAAGTGTGGGTTGTGTCACCGTCGTCGCCGGCGCCCGCCAGAATGAGCTGCGACCCCGTCGCGACGCTTCCTATTACTCACGGCGACAACGCTTTTACGCCCGGTCGCGTAGCTCCTGCCGGGGTGGCTATTTTGCCCGAATGCCCCGGAGCCGGTCTGAAATGATGGTCTTGTGGCAGACCCCTGCGCCCACTGTGGATTCACCTACGACCTGCGGTGCGCCGTAACCGCCGCCGACGACACGCGCGGCCGCGCGGCCGAAGTTGTTGCGCTTCTGTGTAATAACGGCGTCGACGTGCGGCGGCGTCCGTGGCCGGACGTATGGTCTCCGCTGGAGTACGCGTGTCATCTGCGAGATGTGCTGCTCGTGCAGCGCGAACGGGTGCTTGCAGCCCGGCGCGTCAACGGCGCCGACTGCGCGCCCATGGGTCGCGAGGAGCGCGCGGAGCACGAGGGGTACAACGAGCAGGACCCCACCGCGGTCGCCCGCCAACTCACCGACGCCGCAGCACTATTCGGCAATGTGCTGACGCGGCTCTCCGCCGCGGACTGGGATCGCACGGTCGTCTATCACTATCCCGAGACCAGTGAGCGGTCGTTGCGCTGGGTCGCCGTGCACACCGTGCACGAACTGCAGCACCACCTCCTCGACATCCGGCGCCAATTCTGAGCCCCGGCGGGCAGGAAACCCGCTGGGCCGCCGAATCGCCCGGTTCTACGGTGCAGTAAGGACGCGTTGCGGCGGTACTGGGCCGAGGCGGACCGGTCACGATCTAGCGGCTTTATCAACCGTTTCGTTCGGGGATGTCGGGCAACAGCTCGACATCTGCATAGAGTCCCCAACCCCGGAGTTCTGCCGCGGTTTCACGCACGCAGCGCTTGGCCCAGCGTGGGTTGAGTCGGTTCAGCAGCTCAAACTGCTTTGCCCACAGCAATCTGCGGGAGTCCTGCTGAGGGGCGCTGTGCCGGGCGGCGAAGAATCCGCCGACATCGAAGGCGGCATCTTTGGCGAACCAATAGAGCGCCTCGTCGATGTCACCGACACGGTCGAATTTTTGCCTACCGCGCTCCCAGTAGTCGTAGTGATACCGGCCGTCGTCATCGACGTAGATGTTGCGGTCGTCGTTCTTCAACTCGATGCCGACCTCGATTGCTGGAGCGTTCAGCATCGCTGCGAGGCGATTGACCTCGGCCTGCAATCGGGCAATCCTGCCATCGCCCATGGCGCCCGACTTTACGTCGCGCCAGCACATCCACCCCCACGCACGAAAAAAGTCACGACCTCTTGCGAGGCCGTGACTTTTCGTCGAACCGCTCTGTGGGCGAAGGGGGACTTGAACCCCCACGTCCCGAAGGACACTGGCACCTGAAGCCAGCGCGTCTGCCATTCCGCCACTCGCCCGGAAAAACAACCGATGGACCATATCACTCTAATGGCCCGATCCCCGAACCGCCGCAGCGGGCCCGCACAACGTCCCGCGCGCGCACCCGTTCGCCGGGAATGCGCTGAGCTGGGCCGATGCAGTTCTCACGATTTCGAAAGTGCCGCGGCGGCACGATGTCCCGATACCATGCGGGAGTGATCCAGCACCGGGGTGATTCGTTTGCCGTCCACCGGCAATACCTCATGGCAAGTGCACGCGAACGGTAGGACATGAGTAGCCAACGGGGGCTGGTTGCGCGGATCGAGCGCAAACTCGAGGCGACGGTAGACAATGCCTTCGCCCGGGTATTCGGTGGATCGATCGTTCCGCAAGAGGTCGAAGCCCTGTTATGCCGCGAAGCGCGCGATGGGGTGCAGAAGCTCCACGGAAATCGCCTTTTGGCCCCCAACGAATACATCATTACCCTCGGTATGCACGACTTCGAGAAGGTGAGCGCCGATCCGGATCTCACGTCGAGCGCTTTCGCGAGGTACTTGGCTGACTACATCCACGAACAGGGGTGGCAAACGTATGGTGAGGTGGTCGTCCGGTTCGAGCAGTCGACGAACCTGCACACCGGCCAGTACCGCGCCCGTGGTGCTGTCAACCCTGATGTTCAGCCCCGCCCGACGGTCGACGACCCCGTCCGGCCACAATCAAATAACGCGTTCGGCGAAGAACGAGGAGTAGCAGCAATGACTGACAATTCTGGCTACCGCGGGGCTCAGGGGCCGGGGCGGCCCGGCGACGAGTACTACGACGACCGCTACGGGCGTCCCCAGGACGAGGCGCGCGGTGGCCCGGACCAGCAGGGCGCACCCGACCAGCGGGGTGGATACCCGCCCGAGCAGGGGGGCGGCTATCCACCCCAGCAGGGCTACCCGCCGCCCCGGCATCCCGAGCAGGGCGGCTACCCGGACCAGGGCGGCTACCCCGATCAGGGGCATGGTGGCTACCCGCCTCAGCAGGGTTACCCAGACCAGCGCGGCTACCCCGACCACCAGGGTCAGGGCGGCTATCCCCCTCAGCAGGGTTACCCAGACCAGCGCGGCTACGCCGAACAGGGACAGGGCGGTTACCCGCAGTCCTATGAGCAGCGTCCGCCCGCCCCCGGCGGCTACGGCGGCCAAGGCTACGACCAGGGGTATCGGCAGGGCGGCGGCTACGGCCCGCCCGGCGGTCCGCAGGGCGGCGGTCAGCAGGGCTACGGCGGATACGGCGATTACGGTCGGGGTCCGGCCCGCCAGGACGAGGGCGGCTACGCCCCGCCGGAGCAGCGCCCGGCCTACCCCGAGCAGGGCGGTGGCTACGACCAGGGCTACCAGCAGGGCGGCGGATACGGCCGCCAGGACTACGGCTCGAGCGAGTACACCCAGTACTCCGAACCCGTGCAGGGCGGCACGTACGGCGGTCAGGGCGGCGGCTACCCCGAGGCGGCCAGCCCCGAGTACGAGTACGGCCAACAGGCGGAGTACGGCCAGCCGGCGGAATACGGCCAGCAGGCCGACTATGGGCAGCAGGCCGACTACGGCCAGCCCGCCGACTACGGCCAAGCCGCGGGCGGTTACGGCGGCTACGGCCAGGGCGGCTACGGCGCCGGCGGGACCACGATCACCCTGCAGCTCGACGACGGCAGCGGTCGCACCTATCAGCTTCGCGAGGGCTCCAACATCGTGGGCCGCGGCCAGGACGCTCAGTTCCGGTTGCCCGACACCGGCGTGTCACGCCGTCACCTCGAGATCCGCTGGGACGGACAGGTCGCGCTGCTCTCGGATCTGAATTCGACCAACGGCACCACGGTGAACAACGCACCGATCCAGGAGTGGCAGCTCGCCGACGGCGACGTGATCCGCTTGGGCCATTCGGAGATCATCGTCCGGATCCACTAAGCCACTGGGCTTAACGCTGCCGTGCTTCGCCCCGTGTCGACCGCCGTCCAAGTATCGTGACGTAGCCGATGTGCTCGGAGTCACGGGCACCAGGGATGCGACGTTAGGACGGAAAGGACGCCAGATGCAGGGACTGGTACTGCAGCTGACGCGCGCCGGATTTTTGATGCTGCTGTGGGTATTCATCTGGTCCGTGCTGCGGATCCTTCGGACAGACATCTACGCGCCCACCGGTGCTGTCATGGTGCGACGGGGATTGGCTTTGCGCAGCACGCTGCTACCTTCTCGTCAGCGCCGGCATGCGGCCCGTTATCTGGTGGTCACCGAAGGGGCGCTGGCAGGCGGGCGCATCACACTGAGCGGACAGCCGGTACTGATCGGACGGGCCGACGACTCCACGCTGGTGCTCACCGACGACTACGCCTCGACGCGGCACGCCCGGCTGTCTCAGCGCGGCTCGGAGTGGTACGTCGAGGATCTAGGATCGACCAACGGTACTTACCTTGACAGGGCGAAGGTGACGACTGCGGTACGAGTTCCAATCGGAACGCCGATTCGGATCGGCAAAACGGCGATCGAGTTGCGCCCGTGACACTGGTTCTGCGATACGCCGCGCGCAGTGATCGCGGCCTGGTCCGCGCCAACAACGAAGACTCGGTCTATGCCGGCGCGCGACTGCTCGCGCTGGCCGACGGCATGGGTGGTCACGCCGCCGGGGAGGTGGCGTCCCAGCTGGTCATCGCCGCGCTGGCCCACCTCGACGACGACGAGCCGGGCGGCGACCTGCTGGCCAAGCTCGACCATGCGGTCCGCTCCGGCAACGCGGCCATCGCCGCGCAGGTCGAAGCCGAACCAGAGCTGGAGGGGATGGGCACCACCCTCACCGCCATCCTGTTCGCCGGCGACCGCATCGGGTTGGTGCACATCGGCGACTCGCGTGGCTACCTGCTGCGCGACGGTGAGCTCACCCAGATCACCAAGGACGACACGTTCGTCCAGACCTTGGTCGACGAAGGCCGGATCACCCGGGAAGAGGCCCACAGCCACCCGCAGCGGTCGTTGATCATGCGGGCGCTGACCGGTCACGAGGTGGAGCCGACGTTGACCATGCGCGAGGCGCGCGCCGGCGACCGTTATCTGTTGTGCTCCGACGGGTTATCGGATCCAGTCAGCGACGAGACCATCCTCGAGGCGCTGCAGATCCCCGACGTCGCCGAGGCCGCCTACCGCCTCATCGAGTTGGCGTTGCGCGGCGGCGGCCCGGACAACGTGACGGTGGTGGTCGCCGACGTGGTCGACTACGACTACGGGCAGACCCAGCCGATCCTCGCCGGGGCGGTGTCGGGCGACGAGGATCAGATGACCCTGCCCAACACCTCCGCCGGACGCGCCTCGGCGATCCGGCCGCGCGACGAGTCTGCCAAACGCGTTGCGCCGCAACCGGAAACACCGAATCGGCCGCGTTGGTCGCGCCGGAAGATGTTCCTGGCGGTCGGGCTGGCGGTGCTGTTGGTATTCGCCGGCCTCACCGTTGGATGGTGGGTCATCCAGCGCAACTACTACGTCGCGGAATACAGCGGCAAAATCTCCATCGTCCGCGGGATCCAGGGCACCCTGTTGGGCGTCCCGTTGCAGCAGCCCTACCTGGTGGGCTGCCTCAACACCCGCAACGAGCTGTCCCTGGTCAGCTACGGCCAATCCGGCCACTCCAACTGCCAGCTGATGACGCTGCAAGACCTGCGCCGCCCGGGACAGGTGCAGGTGCAAACCGGGCTGCCGGGCGGCAGCCTGGACCAGGCCGAATCGCAACTGCGGCAACTGCTGGCGGAATATCTGCTGCCGATCTGTCCGCCCCCGCGCGCCACGTCGCCGCCCGGATCGCCGGCCCCCCGCAGCGGAACACCAGAATCCGGCACCACCGCATCACCAGCACCGCCGACCTCCAGCTCTTCGAGCGCCAGCCCCCCACCGAGCACGAGCGCCAACGGCCCCGCGAACTCTGCGCCGGCAGGTCCGACGACCACGTCGCAGACAGTCACCGCGCTTCCCGGGCCGCCACTTCAACCAGGCATCGATTGCCGGACGGTGGCATGACGACACAGCTTCAGCCGCCGGTCGCGGTCACCCCCCCGTTGCCCACCCGGCGCAACGCCGAGTTGCTGCTGCTGGGCTTCGCCGCACTGATCACCGTCGCCGCGCTGCTGATAGTCGAAGCCAACCAAGAGCGCGACCTGCACTGGACCGCCATCAGCTACGGGCTGGTGTTCCTTGTCGTCTTCGGGTCCGCACACATGGCCATCCGGCGCTTCGCGCCCTACACCGACCCGCTGCTGTTGCCAATTGTGGCGTTACTCAACGGTCTTGGCCTAGTGATGATTCACCGCCTCGATCTGGTCACCAATCAGCTCAGCGGCCGGCACCACCCCAGCGCGACCCAGCAGATGCTGTGGACCCTGATCGGCGTGGTGACCTTCTCCCTGGTGGTCACGTTCTTGAAGGACCATCGGCAACTGGCGCGCTACGGCTACATCTGCGGACTGGTCGGCCTGATCTTTTTGGTGATCCCCGCCCTGTTGCCGGCATCGCTGTCCGAACAGAACGGCGCCAAGATCTGGATTCGCTTGCCCGGCTTCTCAATTCAGCCCGCCGAGTTCTCCAAGATTCTGCTGCTCATCTTCTTCTCCGCAGTGCTGATCGCCAAGCGCGGCCTGTTCACCAGCGTCGGTAAGCATTTCATGGGTTTGACGCTGCCCCGCCCCCGCGACCTCGCGCCCCTGCTGGCGGCGTGGGTGATCTCCGTCGGCGTGATGGCCTTCGAAAAGGACCTCGGCACTTCGCTATTGCTGTACACGTCGTTTCTGGTGGTGGTGTACCTGGCCACCCAGCGCTTCAGTTGGGTGGGCATCGGCCTGGTCCTGTTCGTCGCGGGAAGCGTTGTCGCGTATTACATTTTCGCCCACGTTCGGGTGCGGGTGCAGATGTGGTGGGACCCGTTCTCCGACCCCGACGGCAGCGGCTACCAGATCGTCCAGTCGCTGTTCAGTTTTGCCACCGGCGGCATCTTCGGCACCGGCCTCGGTAACGGCCAGCCGGACACCGTGCCCGCCGCCTCAACCGACTTCATCATCGCCGCGTTCGGCGAAGAGCTCGGGCTGGTGGGCCTGGCCAGCATTCTGATGCTCTACACCATCGTCATCGTGCGGGGGCTGCGCACGGCCATCGCCACCCGCGACAGCTTCGGCAAGCTGTTGGCCGCAGGTCTGGCGTCGACGCTGGCGCTTCAGCTGTTCATCGTCGTCGGCGGCGTAACCCAGCTCATTCCGCTGACCGGGTTGACCACCCCGTGGATGTCCTACGGCGGCTCGTCCTTGCTGGCGAACTACGTGCTGCTGGCAATCCTGGTGCGCATCTCGCACAGCGCCCGTCGTCCCTTGCGCACCCGCGCACGCAACCAGCCGTCGATCGCGGCGGCCGGCACCGAGGTGATCGAGAAAGTATGAACGCCTCCCTGCGCCGGATCTCGGTGACCGTGATGGCGTTGATCGTGTTGCTTCTGATCAACGCCACGATGACGCAGGTCTTCGCCGCCGATTCGCTGCGTGCCGACCCGCGCAACCAGCGGGTCCTACTCGACGAGTATTCACGCCAGCGCGGCCAGATCGTGGCCGGCGGCCAGCTGTTGGCCTACTCGGCCGCCACCGATAACCGCTACCGCTTCCTGCGCGTCTACCCCAACCCCGCGGTGTACGCGCCGGTCACCGGTTTCTACTCGCTGCGCTATTCCAGCACCGGTCTGGAACGCGCCGAGGATCCGCTGCTGAACGGCTCCGACGAGCGGCTGTTCGGGCGCAGGCTGGCCGATTTCTTCACCGGGCGCGATCCACGCGGCGCAAACGTCGACACCACGATCAAGCCGCGGGTCCAGCAGACCGCCTGGGACGCGATGCAACAGGGCTGCGGCGGTCCGCCCTGCAAGGGCGCCGTGGTCGCCCTCGAGCCGTCGACCGGCCGGATCTTGGCGATGGTGTCGTCGCCGTCGTACGACCCCAACCTGCTGTCGTCGCACGATCCCGAGGTGCAGGCGCAGGCCTGGCAGAAGTTGCGGGACGACCCGGACAATCCGCTGGCCAATCGGGCCATCTCGGAGACCTACCCGCCCGGGTCCACCTTCAAAGTGATCACCACCGCGGCCGCGCTGCAGGCCGGTGCCTCCGACACCGAGCAGCTGACCGCCGCCCGTTCGATTCCGCTACCCAACAGCACCGCCACTTTGGAGAACTACGGTGGGGAGTCGTGCGGAAACGAGCCGACGGTGTCGCTGCAGCAGGCGTTCGCCCTGTCCTGCAACACCGCCTTTGTCCAGCTCGGGCTCCTCACCGGATCCGACGCGCTGCGCAACATGGCGCACTCGTTCGGGCTGGACAGCACGCCCAGCGTCATCCCACTGCAGGTCGCGGAGTCGACCATCGGGATCATTCCGGACGCCGCGGCGCTGGGCATGACGAGCATCGGGCAGAAGGATGTCGCTATGACACCCCTGCAAAACGCCGAGATCGCCGCGACCATCGCGAACGATGGGGTGACGATGCAGCCCTACCTGATCGACAGCCTCAAGGGGCCCGACCTGACCACCATCAGCACCACAGCACCCTATGAGCAGCGGCGCGCCGTGTCGCCGCAGGTCGCCGCTAAGCTAACAGAGCTGATGGTCGGCGCCGAGAAGGTCGCACAGCAGAAAGGGGCCATTCCCGGCGTGCAGATCGCATCGAAGACTGGTACCGCAGAGCATGGCAGCGATCCGCGGCACACCCCGCCGCACGCGTGGTACATCGCGTTCGCGCCCGCGCAGACCCCGAAGGTCGCCGTTGCGGTGTTGGTGGAGAATGGCGCCGACCGCCTGTCCGCGACGGGGGGTGCACTCGCCGCGCCGATCGGACGGGCTGTGATCCAGGCTGCGCTACAGGGAGGACCATGAGCCCGCGAGTTGGTGTGACGCTGTCTGGCAGATACCGCCTTCAGCGCCTGATCGCCACCGGCGGCATGGGTCAGGTGTGGGAGGCGGTGGACAGCCGGTTGGGCCGGCGCGTCGCGGTCAAAGTCCTCAAGCAGGAGTTCTCCCAGGACCCGGAGTTCATCGAGCGGTTCCGCGCCGAAGCGCGCACCACCGCGATGCTCAACCACCCCGGCATTGCCGCCGTCCACGACTACGGCGAGAGCCAGCTCGACGGGGAAGGCCGGACCGCCTACCTGGTGATGGAGCTGGTCAACGGTGAGCCGCTGAACTCGGTGCTCAAGCGCACCGGGCGACTGTCGCTGCGGCACGCGCTGGACATGCTCGAGCAGACCGGTCGGGCCCTGCAGGTTGCGCACGCGGCCGGCCTGGTGCACCGCGACGTCAAACCCGGAAACATCCTGATCACCCCCACCGGCCAGGTGAAGATCACCGACTTCGGTATCGCCAAGGCCGTCGACGCCGCACCGGTGACCCAGACCGGGATGGTGATGGGGACCGCCCAGTACATCGCGCCCGAACAGGCCCTGGGTCACGACGCCACCCCGTCCAGCGACGTGTACTCGCTGGGAGTCGTTGGCTACGAGGTTGTTTCGGGCAAGCGGCCGTTCACCGGCGACGGCGCCCTGACCGTGGCGATGAAGCACATCAAGGAACCGCCGCCGCCGCTGCCCGCGGAGCTGCCGCCCAACGTGCGCGAACTGATCGAGATCACGCTGGTGAAGAACCCCGCGATGCGCTATCGCAGCGGGGGGCCGTTCGCCGACGCCGTGGCCGCGGTGCGCGCCGGCCGTCGGCCGCCGCGGCCCAGCCAGTCACCGCCTCCGGGCCGCGCATCGCCGGCGGCCATTCCGTCCAGCCCCACCACCCGCGCCGCCGCGGTGTCGCCGGGCCGCAGTGCCGCACCCCGCCGGTCGCGGCCGACCACGGGCGGCCATCGCCCGCCGCCGGCCCGGCGGACCTTCTCGTCGGGCCAGCGGGCCCTGCTGTGGGCCGCCGGGGTGCTCGGCGCGCTCGCGATCATCATCGCGGTGCTCATCGTCATCAACTCGCGGGCGGACCAGCAGCAACAGCCGCCGACCGTGACCGATACCGGAACCCCGCCCGCGTCCGCGCCGCCGGCGAGCAAGACGCCGAGCGGTTCGGGGGCACAGCCCGGCATGCGGCTCAATTGGCCGGATAACGGGACAATAGGGACTTCCGGCTTCCACCACGCGCCGGCCCGACACGGAACACCGCAATGACCACGCCGCAGCACCTGTCCGACCGCTATGAACTGGGCGAAATCCTCGGCTTCGGGGGTATGTCCGAGGTTCACCTGGCCCGCGACGTCCGCTTGCATCGCGATGTCGCGGTCAAGGTGCTGCGCGCGGATCTGGCCCGCGACCCCAGCTTCTACCTTCGCTTCCGGCGCGAGGCGCAAAACGCCGCCGCGTTGAATCACCCGTCGATCGTCGCCGTCTACGACACCGGCGAGGCCGAGACGCCCACCGGGCCGCTGCCCTACATCGTGATGGAGTACGTCGACGGCGTCACCCTGCGCGACATCGTGCACACCGATGGGCCGCTGCCGCCGCGGCGGGCCATCGAGATCATCGCCGACGCGTGCCAGGCGCTGAACTTCAGCCACCAGAACGGCATCATCCACCGCGACGTCAAGCCGGCCAACATCATGATCAGCACCACCAACGCGGTCAAGGTGATGGACTTCGGCATCGCCCGCGCGATCGCCGACAGCGGCAACAGCGTCACCCAGACCGCCGCGGTGATCGGAACCGCGCAGTACCTGTCCCCCGAACAGGCCCGCGGCGATACGGTCGACGCGCGTTCCGACGTGTACTCCCTGGGCTGCGTTCTCTACGAAATCCTCACGGGTGAACCGCCTTTCACCGGGGACTCGCCCGTTGCCGTTGCCTACCAACATGTTCGGGAAGACCCGGTCCCCCCCTCGCAGCGGCACGACGGCATCTCCGCCGACCTCGACGCCGTGGTGCTCAAGGCGCTGGCCAAGAATCCCGACAACCGCTATCAGACGGCGGCGGAGATGCGGGCCGATCTGATCCGGGTGCACAACGGCGAGAGGCCCGAAGCTCCCAAGGTGCTCACCGACGCCGACCGCAGCTCGCTGCTGTCCTCGGGGCCCGCCGGCGGCGGCCCGACGCGCACCGACCCGCTGCCGCGTCAGGTTCTCGCCGACGCGGGCGAGGACCGCAGCGTCGGTTCGGTCGGCCGCTGGATTGTCGCGGTGGCCGCGTTGGCCGTCCTGACGATCGTCGTCGTCATTGCTTTCAACACCTTTGGGGGCAGCGCCCGGGACGTGCAGGTGCCCGACGTGCGTGGGCAGGTGTCCGCCGATGCCATCGCGGCGCTGCAGAACCGGGGGTTCAAGACCCGCACATTGCAGAAGCCGGATTCGACGATCCCGCCCGATCACGTCATCGGGACCGACCCGGGCGCCAACGCGTCGGTCAATGCGGGCGACGAGATCACCATCAATGTCTCCACCGGCCCCGAACAGCGCGAGGTGCCCGACGTGTCCTCGCTGAGCTACGCCGACGCGGTCGCCAAGCTGAAGGCCGCGGGCTTCAGCAAGTTCAAGCAGGCCAACTCGCCGTCGACCCCGGAATTGCTGGGCAAGGTGATCGGGACCAACCCGCCGGCCAACCAGACGTCGGCGATCACCAATGTCGTCACCCTCATCGTCGGCTCCGGGCCCGAGACAAAGCAGGTCCCCGACATCGCCGGCCAGACCGTGGACATCGCGCAGAAGAACCTGACCGTCTACGGCTTCAGCAAGGTCACCCAGGTGCAGGTGGACAGTACTCGCCCGGCCGGCGAGGTGATCGGCACCAATCCGCCCAAGGGCCAGATGATTCCGGTGGACTCGGTGATCGAGCTGCAGGTGTCCAAGGGCAACCAGTTCGTCATGCCCGACCTGTCCGGCATGTTCTGGACGGACGCCGAACCGCGGCTACGGGCGCTGGGCTGGACGGGCATCCTGGACAAGGGCGCCGACGTCGACGCCGGCAGCTCCCAATCGCATCGGGTGGTGTATCAGAACCCTCCGGCGGGCGCCGGGGTCAACCGCGACGGCATCATCACGCTGAAGTTCGGTCAGTAGCCGTCGGATCGGCCGGGAAATACGGCCGCACCGCGGCGTGCACGTCATTCTCGAGCCGGCGCACCAACGTGTCGTCGCGCTCCCACCCGCAATCGGCGAGCCAGTTCGCCAGCATGCGGTGGCCGCCCTCGGTGAGGATCGACTCTGGGTGGAACTGGACGCCGTGGATCGGTAGATCGGTGTGCCGCACGCCCATGATCACGCCGCTCGGGGTGTGGGCCGTAACCTGCAGCACCGGCGGCAGCGACTCGGGCAGGATGGTCAGCGAGTGGTAGCGGGTTGCGGTGAATGGATCCGGAAGACCTTGCAGCACACCGGCATTGGTGTGATGGACGCTGCTGGTCTTACCGTGCAGCAGTTCGGGGGCGCGGTCGACGGTGGCGCCGAATGCGACGCCGATGGCCTGGTGCCCCAGGCAGACCCCGAGCAGCGGCGTCCGCTCGGCGGCGCAGGCACGAACCATCGGAATCGAGGCGCCCGCGCGTTCCGGGGTGCCCGGCCCCGGACTGAGCAGCACCCCGTCGAACTGCCGGGCGACGGCGGCCTGATCGGCGAGCCGGGTGTCGTCGTTGCGCCAGACTTCGGCGTCCACACCCAGCTGACCGAGGTACTGCACCAGGTTGAACACGAAGCTGTCGTAGTTGTCGACAACCAAGATCCGCATCGTGTCAGGTTACCGTCCGCGGCCGCCGGTGTAGCTGGTCAGTGGACGTCAGTAGCCGATGGGGCCGTTGGGCTGCGCGAAATGCAGCCGGTCGGGCTCGGCATGACCGACGACCTGCACGTCGGACTTCACCTGTTCGTCGTAGCCGAGGCCGAAGCGGACCACGTATTGCTTGTACAGGAGCACCAGGGGAGCGGCTGCCAGGGCGGCTTGCATGGCCGCCGCGTTGCCGATCGCCGTGATCGTGTACGGCGGGCTGTAGGTCCGCCCGTTGAGCAGCAGCGTGTTGCCGACGCAGCGCGGCACCGACGTGGCGATGATCCGCTGGTCTTGCATCTGGATCGCCTCGGCGCCGGCGCTCCACAGCGCGTTGAGCACGGCCTCGATGTCTTGCTGATGCACCACCAAGTCGTCGGGGGAGGCGTCGCGCGGGAAGCGACCGTTGGCGTCGCGCTGGGCGTCGGCCAGCGTGACCACCAGGCCCGGCCCGTGCACCGGGCTCATCCCCGCCTCGCCCGCGAGTTGCGTGGAACGCCGCAGCATGGCCGACAGTGCGGCGTCCGAGGAGCGGCCGTGCGCGGCATCGATCTTGGCGGTCAGTTGCTCGCGTTGGGCGCTGAGACGGTTCACCGACGACTGCGTCTCACGGACCAGGTCCACCAGGCGCGGGGCGTCGCTGCGGCGGATTTCGGCGCCGCCGGAGACTCCGTGGGTTGCGGCGAGCAACAGGCCGGCCAGCAGACACACCACCGGGACGCCGAAGCGCCATGGCGACGGGCGCGTCTGGATCATCGAGTCTCCATTTCCTGGTCACCGTCCCAGGTGAGTTAGTCTCGTAGCCAAGCTATGGGTGCGACTGCACTGTTTATCGTTGCACCCCGTCCCGCTCACCGTGTCGTTGAGGTAATCCGCGAGGTAATCATGCCCAAGTCCAAGGTCCGCAAGAAGAACGACTTCACCGTCGGCGCGGTCAGCCGCACGCCGGTGAAAGTCAAGGTCGGGCCGTCGAGCGTGTGGTTCGTCGCGCTGTTCATCGGTCTCATGCTGATCGGCCTCGTCTGGCTGATGGTGTTCCAGCTGGCCGCCGTCGGGAGCCAGGCCCCGGCCGCCCTGAACTGGATGGCGCAGCTGGGTCCGTGGAACTACGCGATCGCGTTCGCTTTCATGATCACCGGTTTGTTGCTCACGATGCGCTGGCACTGAGCGGGACGGTCGGTGTATTGAATTCATTTCCGGGTTGATTTGGTACGGCGTCAGCAACTTTCCGGCCACCCAATCACACGCGTGTGATTTATCCCCACTGTTGATAGCTGATGTGGATAACTGCATAGCCGGTGGTGGGAGGGGTTAAGGACCGCATGCAGCAAACACAATGGCAGCCGCACACGGCGGGAATCGCTGGTTGTGGAGCCGCGGGCGTTTTGATGGCTATCGCGGCTGTGACCGTGGTCACAGACCCGCCCGGGCGGATTCTGGCGGGCGTTGCCGCGGCGGGTCTGCTCTTGTTTGCCGGCGTGTCGTGGCACGCGCGTCCCAAGCTGGCAATCACAACCGGCGGGCTGATGCTGCGCGGCTGGTTCCGAACGCAGGTATTGCAGCATTCCGACATCAAGATCATCCGCATCATGGAGTTCCGCCGCTACGGGCGCAAGGTGCGGTTACTCGAGGTCGAGACCGCCGACGGCGACCTGGTGCTGTTCTCCCGATGGGACCTCGGGACGGACCCGGTGGAGGTGCTCGACGCGCTCACCGAAGCCGGCTACGCGGGCCGCCAGCAGCCCTGAGCGGCCCGCGGCTGGTGCCGGGTTCAGGAGATGGTGATCGACTCGATGACGACCGGCTCGGTCGGACGGTCGTTGCCGTCGGTGCTCGTCGTGGAGATGGCGTCGACGACCTTTTGCGACTCCGGATCGGTCACTTCGCCGAAGATCGTGTGGCGCCGGTTCAGGTGCGGGGTCTGCCCGACGGTGATGAAGAACTGCGAGCCGTTGGTGCCGGGGCCCGCGTTGGCCATCGCCAGCAGGTAGGGCTTGTCGAATTGCAGTTCGGGGTGGAACTCGTCGGCGAACTTGTAACCCGGGCCGCCGCGACCGGTTCCGGTCGGGTCGCCACCCTGAATCATGAAGCCCCGGATCACCCGGTGGAAGACCGCGCCGTCATAGAAGGGGCCCGAAGAGCCTCCCGATGCGTTCTGCGTCGAGTACTCCTTGGTGCCCTGCGCCAGGCCAACGAAGTTGGCGACGGTCTTGGGCGCGTGGTTTCCGAAGAGGGCGACCTTGATGTCGCCGCGGTTGGTGTGGAGCGTCGCGGTAGCAGTCTGAAAGGGGCTGTTGGTCACGGCATGAGAGTCTGCCACTACGGGTGGGCGTTGCCGCACGCGGTGTCACCCAACGCGGACCGTCATCGAAATCGCCGCGCGCACGCACGACCGACGACGACGTCCCTATGCTGGCAGTCTGTTCAGTTACCCGGTCGGTGTCACGGCCGGCTCGTTCCACGGGACAGAAAGGCGACAGATGAGCGCGAAGGCGGATTCCCGGCTGACGCCGCGGCAGCGATTGGCCCGCGGCCTGAGCTATTCGGCGCAGGGACCGGTAGACCTCACCCGTGGGGTGGTCGGCCTGAGTGTCCAGTCCGCGCAATCGACCGCGGCGCAGCTGCGCCGCCGGTATCAAGAGGGGCGGCTGGCCCGGGACCTCGCCGCGGCCCAGGAGACCCTTGCCCAGGAGCTGGCCGCCGCACAGGAAGTGGTGACGAGCCTGCCCCAGGCCCTGCAGGACGCACGGCGCGCGCAGCGTCGTGGCAAGCGCCCCTTGGTCTTGGCGGGCGTCGCCGTCGCCGTCCTCGCCGGCGGCGCCGCGGCGTTCAGCATCATCCGGCGCTCGGTGCGGGCGAAGCCCCAGGATCCCCAGTCGCGGCCGCCCAGCGTCGAGGTGCAGCCGCGGCCCTAGATCACCGCACAGCCAGCTGAAGCCGTTCGCGGCGACGGACCAGGACGCTCGGCAGCCATTCGCCGACGTCGGTCGCATCGATCCATGAAGTGCGCTCGAGCAGCATCCGCAGCACGATGTGGGCCTCCAAGCGGGCCAGCGCGGCACCCACGCAGAAATGCACGCCCTTACCGAAACTCACGTGGCCCTTGGCGGACGCGCGATCGAGCCGAAACTCGTTCGGATCCACGAAGTGGGTCGGGTCGCGGTTCGCCGCTCCCCACATCAGTAACAAGTGCGCGCCGGCCGGCACCTCGACCCCACCCAGCGTGGTGTCGCGCCACACGTGGCGGTAATGGCCGCGAAACGGCGACTCAAAGCGCAGCGTCTCTTCGATGAAACTACTTAGCAATTGCGGGTTTTCGCGAAGTTGTTGTTGGATCCCGGGGCGATCGGCAAGTATCCAGGCCGCGCTGCCGAGCAGCGACGCCGTCGATTCTCCCGCGGCACTGAAGAGGGTGAGCATGATGCCGAGCGCTGGCAGCTGTTCAAGTTCACCCGATGTGCAGCGCGCTGCCAGATCGGCGATCAGACCGTCTTCACTGTTGTCGCTTGCTTTTTCGAAGTGCTCAAGGACATAGCCGGAGAGTTCCATTGCGGCGACTCCGGCCGCTGTGAGCTGGTCGCGTGTGACGATCCCGTCGAGCAACGTGGTGGTGGCGTAGCCGAGCCGAATGAGCCTGTCGACATCATCGTCGGGCAGACCCAACAGCTTGCAGACCACCATCATCGGCAACCGGTTGGCGACCGCGCTCATCCACTCGATCTGACCATCGCGCAGGTTCCCCTCCCAGAGAAGGTCCGCGGTCTGTGCGGCGAATTCTTCAATGATCCGAACACGTTTGGCCGACAAATGGGGTAGCAGGATCTTCCGGTGCATCGCATGAATTGGGTCGTCCGCGGTGGCCAATGTATGCATCGAGGCTCCCGGCGGTCCCATATCGAACGGTGTAACGCTGCCGTCCTCGTGAAACACCATGGTCGCCGTGAGGTTCGACGAAAAGTCTCCTACCCGATCGACGGCCTCAAGAACCGCGTCCCAACCGCATACCGCGTAAAAGACGGAGTCGCCGATGCGGTGCACCGGCGCCTCGGCGCGCATCCGGTCATACAGCGGGTACGGGTCCTGGATCGCCTCGCTGCCGAAGAATCGGATCGCCTTGTCCAACACGGCCATGCGTTTCAGGCTCGATGCAGCTCACCGGCGGGTCAATGGCATGCGGGAAAGTTGAGGAACGTTCGCGGCTCGCGGCCGAACGCCGCTGGCGGCGCCCACCAGTCGCCAGCAGCAACTTCGGCTGAGAAATCTGCGTAGTGAATTCTCGGCCTGAGAAAAGCGTTTCCGTAGCCCGCAGGCGGTGCAGCATGGACGGATGACTGGGAGTGATTGGTTGGTGGGCCGCGACCGCGGTAGCGAAGCCGCCGAACGGATCTATACCGCGGCGGCCGACCTCATCGCCCGCCGGGGATACGAGGATTTCTCGATCGAAGCCCTGGCCGCCCGGGTGCATTGCTCACCGGCGACGATCTATCGCCATGCCGGCGGCAAGGCGACGATCCGCGACGCCGTGATCCGCATCCAGGCCGCCCGCATCGTGGACACCACCCGTGACGCCATCGAGGACCTTCGAGGCCCCCAGCGGGTCGTGACCGCCACCATCATGGCGCTCGAACGGCTGCGCTCCGATCCGCTGGCCCAGCTCATGCGCTCGATCCACGCCGCCCCGGTCAGCGACTGGGTCATCAACTCACCGATCGTGACGGCCCTGGCCGCCGAGATGCTGGGGCCCGGGCACGACGATCCGCTGGCGGCGCAGTGGCTGATCCGCGTTTTCCTGGCGCTGTGGGGCTGGCCGCTCAAAGATGCCGCCGCCGAGCGGGCCCTGGTGGAACGCTTTCTCGGCTCGTCCTACGCGGGAGCCGGGGAAGGGGCGTGACTTGTGGAGCCTAGGGGAATCGAACCCCTGACACCCGCCTTGCAAAGGCGGTGCTCTACCAACTGAGCTAAGGCCCCTCATCGTGACTGGGTGGTTGACCTTGGTCATCCACAGCCACGTGCCAGACCTCGACTCCGCGTCGGGACCACGCCACCGCTGCCAATACGGCGATAAGTCCCAGCGGCAGTGCGAGTCTTACGCAATGTCTTGACGGGCACATGGTTGTGGGCCTAGGAGGACTCGAACCTCCGACCTCTTCGTTATCAGCGAAGCGCTCTAACCGCCTGAGCTATAGGCCCGTACTCGCGTACGGCCGAGCGACGAGATTACCGCACTCCCCGCCCGACTCCCAAAAACGCAGCGTCCACTGCTAGTCCCGATCCGCCAACGTCACCTCGACACCGCCGATCAGATCGGTGGTCAGGTTGTAGACGAACGCAGCGATGGTGGCCATCGCGGTCAGCAACACGATGTTGACCAGCCCGATCAGGACCGCGCCGCCGAAAATCGTGCCGCTGGACACCAGTTCGCCGCTGCTGCCGCTGGTGTTGTTGAGCAGGTCACCGACGTTGCTGTTCAACTTCGACCACACGCCCATGCCGCCGAGCACCAGGTAGAGGAACGCGACGGCGATCATCCAGACGAAGAACAGCGCCACCGAGAGCAGCAGCGACACCTTCAGGGTGCTCCACGGATCGATGCGGCGGATCTGCATGCTGGCCCGCACCGGGCCCCGCGTTCGCCGTGACACCTGCACCCGGTTGTCCCGGTTATCCCGGCCTTCCCGGCTTTCGGCGGTGGCCGACCGTCCGGACCCCGACGCGCTCGGCGACTCGGCGGGGCGCTCGGGCGCGGGTTTGCGGTGCGGGCCGCGCGGCACTCCACCGGACAGGTCCGGCAACTCGCTCGCGTAGGCCTCGGTCGCAGAGGTCTCGGCGCGGGCGGGCGCGGGCTCAGGCTCCTTGGCGTGCGCCGGAGCGCCGGCGCCGGGCGCCGCGGTGCCGGAGATGAAGCGGTTCAGCCGGGCCTCGACGCCGCCGGCCTGGCCCGAGGGCCGCTTCTCGGTGGGCGGTTCGTTATGCCGAGGCCCCGGCTGCTGGGGTCGGGTGCCGCCGCGCTGCCACGGTGGCCCGTCCCCACCGTCTTGGGCGCGGCCACCCGGTGCCGGTGGCGCCGCGCGGCGCACACCGGCTCGCTCAACCGAACCATCCCCGTTGGGGGCATCCCCCTTTTTGGGGGCGCCCGGCTCGTTCGGTGAGGTCACCCCGACTCCTTAGGTCTCCTACTCGGCCCGCCACGCGGCCCGACCGTCATCGGGCTGAGTCTAGTGGCTCGCTACCGACTAGCTGTCCGACTCCGTGGCACCGTCGATTTCCTCGACGACTTCGTCCGCGTTCGCCTCGGCGTTGCGGGCGATGGCCAGCAGCGTGTTCTCTTCACCGAGGTTCATCAGGCGCACGCCCTTGGTCTGCCGTCCCGCCTTGCGGACCTGGCCCGCTGCGGTGCGGATGACGCCGCCTCCCGAGGTGATCGCGTACAGCTCGCTGTCCTCATCGACAATCAACGCACCAACCAGCCTGCCACGCCGGCGGTCGTACATCACCGTCAGGACGCCCTTGCCGCCGCGGCCCTGCACCGGATATTCCTCGATCGCGGTGCGCTTGGCATACCCACCAGACGTTGCCACCAGCAGATAGGTTCCCTCGCGGACCACGTTGAGCGACAACAGGTAGTCGTCAGCGTTGAACCGCATGCCCTGCACACCCGAGGTGGCTCGGCCCATCGGCCGCAGCGCATCGTCGGTCGCCGAGAACCGGATGGACTGGCCGTTGGCCGAGACCAACAGCAGGTCCTCGTCGGCGGAGCAGAGCACCGCGCCGACGAGCTCGTCGTTGTCGCGCAGGTTGATCGCCACGATTCCGCCCGAGCGGTTGGAGTCGAAGTCGGTCAGCTTGGTCTTCTTCACCAGCCCGTTGCGGGTGGCCAGCACCAGGTACGGGGCATCCTCGTAACCGCGGATCTGGATGACCTGGGCGATCCGCTCCTCCGGCTGGAAGGCCAGCAGGTTGGCGACGTGCTGACCGCGCGCCGTTCGCGACGCCTCCGGCAGTTCGTACGCCTTGGCCCGGTAGACCCGGCCCTGGGTGGTGAAAAACAGGATCCAGTCGTGCGTGGAGCACACGAAGAAGTGCCGCACGATGTCGTCCTGCTTCAGGCCGGCGCCCTGCACACCCTTGCCGCCGCGTTTCTGACTGCGGTACAGGTCGGTCTTGGTGCGTTTGGCGTAACCGGTCTCGGTGATGGTGACGACGACGTCCTCGCGGGCGATCAGGTCCTCGTCGTTGACGTCGCCGTCGGCGGCGATGATCCGGGTCCGGCGCTCGTCGCCGTGCTTGTCGACGATCTCGGCGAGCTCGTCGTGCACGATGCGGCGCTGCCGCTCCGGCTTGGCCAGGATGTCTTCCAGGTCCGCGATCTCGGCTTCGATCTTGGCCAGGTCGTCGACGATGCGCTGGCGCTCCAGGGCGGCCAGCCGGCGCAGCTGCATGTCCAGGATCGCCTGGGCCTGGATTTCGTCGATGTCCAGCAGCTCGATCAGGCCGGCCCGGGCGATCTCCACGGTCTCCGACGCGCGGATCAGAGCGATCACCTCGTCGAGCGCGTCGAGCGCTTTGACCAGACCGCGCAAGATGTGCGCGCGCTCGTTGGCCTTGCGCAACCGGTAGGTGGTGCGCCGGACGATCACGTCGAGTTGATGCGCGACGTAGTGGCGGATCATCTGGTCGAGGCGCAGCGTGCGCGGCACCCCGTCGACGATCGACAACATGTTCGCCCCGAAGCTGGTCTGCAGCTGGGTGTGCTTGTAGAGGTTGTTCAGCACCACCTTGGCGACGGCGTCGCGCTTGATCTCCACCACGATGCGCAGGCCGACGCGGTCGCTGGACTGGTCTTCGATGTTGGAGATGCCGGCCAACTTGCCGTCGCGCACCTGCTCGGCGATCGAGGTGATGAAGTTGTCGTGGTTCACCTGGTAGGGCAACTCGGTGATCACCAGCGAGGTGCGTCCGCGTGAATCCTCTTCTACCTCAACGACTCCGCGCATCCGGATCGACCCGCGGCCGGTGGTGTACGCATCGTGGATGCCTTGTGATCCGACGATCAGACCGTGGGTGGGGAAGTCCGGACCCTTGACCCGCTCGCAGACCGCGGCCAGCGTCGCCTCTTCGTCGGCTTCGTGATTGTCCAGGCACCAGTAGACGGCTTCGGCCAGCTCGCGCAGGTTGTGCGGCGGGATGTTGGTCGCCATGCCCACGGCGATACCGCCCGAGCCGTTGGCCAGCAGGTTGGGGAACCGGCTCGGCAGCACGGTCGGCTCCTGCACACGACCGTCGTAGTTGGGAATGAAATCGACTGTCTCCTCGTCGATTTCGCGCAGCATCTCCATCGCGAGCGGGGTCAGTCGCGCCTCGGTGTACCGCATGGCGGCCGGCGGGTCGTTGCCGGGCGAGCCGAAGTTGCCCTGGCCGTCGACGAGCGGATAGCGCAGCGACCACGGCTGTGCCATGCGCACCAGGGTGTCGTAGATCGACGCGTCGCCGTGCGGGTGATAGTTACCCATCGTCTCGGCGACCGACCGCGCCGACTTCGCGTGGCTGCGATCCGGGCGGAACCCGGAGTCGTACATCGCATAGAGCACCCGGCGGTGCACCGGCTTGAGACCGTCGCGCACCTCGGGCAGCGCACGCCCGACGATCACGCTCATCGCGTAATCGATGTAGCTGCGCTGCATCTCCTGCTGGATGTCGACCGGTTGGATCCGGTCGACGGAGTCGTCGCCAGGCGGCAGCGTGGTGTCAGTCATGAATTCCTCGTTGGTCGGTCAACGGTGGCCGGTCTGAATCGCTCAGCCGTCTAGACATCTAAGAAGCGAACGTCCTTGGCATTACGGGTGATAAAGCTGCGGCGCGCGTCGACGTCCTCGCCCATCAGGATGGAGAACAGCTCGTCGGCGGCCGCGGCGTCGTCGAGTGTGACTTGGCGCAGCACTCGGACGCTGGGATCCATTGTGGTTTCCCACAATTCCTTGGCGTCCATTTCGCCAAGACCCTTGTAACGCTGGATACCGTCGTCCTTGTTGATCTTCTTGCCCGCCTTCTGGCCGGCCTCCAGCAAGCCGTCGCGCTCGCGGTCGGAGTAGGCGAATTCGGGATCGCTGCGTTGCCATTTCAGCTTGTACAGCGGCGGCTGCGCCAAGAACACGTGCCCGTGTTCGATCAGCGGTCGCATGAAACGGAACAGCAGCGTCAGCAGCAATGTCGAGATGTGCTGGCCGTCGACATCCGCGTCGGCCATCAGCACGATCTTGTGGTAGCGCAGCTTGGCGATGTCGAACTCGTCGTGGATGCCGGTGCCCAGCGCGGTGATGATCGCCTGGACCTCGGTGTTCTTCAGAACCCGGTCAATGCGGGCCTTTTCGACGTTGATGATCTTGCCGCGCAGCGGCAGGATGGCCTGGAACATCGAGTCGCGGCCGCTCTTGGCCGAGCCGCCCGCCGAGTCGCCCTCCACCACATACAGTTCCGACTTGCGTGGATCGGTGGAGCGGCAGTCGGCGAGCTTGCCGGGCAGCCCGCCGAGATCCGTTGCGCTCTTGCGGCGCACCAACTCTCGTGCTTTGCGGGCGGCGATGCGGGCCTGCGCCGACGACACCGCCTTGTTGACCACGACCTTGGCGTCGGCGGGGTTGGCTTCGAACCAGTGCGTGAGTTGCTCGTTGCAGACCTTCTGCACGAAGGACTTCACCTCGGTGTTGCCCAGCTTGGTCTTGGTCTGCCCCTCGAACTGCGGCTCGCTGACCTTGACCGAGATCACCGCGGCCAGGCCTTCGCGGATGTCATCGCCGGTGAGGTTGGGGTCCTTGTCCTTGAGCAGCTTCTTGTCTTTGGCGTACTTGTTGACCACTGTCGTCAGCGCGCTGCGGAAGCCCTCCTCGTGCGTGCCGCCCTCGTGGGTGTTGATGGTGTTGGCGAAGGTGTGCACCGACTCCGAGTAGCCGCCGTTCCACTGCATCGCGATCTCGACCTCGTGGCCGGGACCCTTGCCGTCGAAGTCGATGATGCTCTGCTGGATCGGGCTCTTGGTGCGGTTGATGTGTTTGACGAAGTCGACCAGGCCACCGGGGTAGTGGAAGGTGCGGTGCTTAACCTTATGTGGCGCAGTGGATTCCGCGGCCTTCTCCTCCGCCGACTTGGGCGCTTCGGCGGTGTCGCTGACGACCTCGTCGACCACCTCTTCGTTGCTCACCCGTTCGTCGGTGAGGTTGATGGTCAAACCCTTGTTGAGGAAGGCCATTTCCTGCAGCCGGCGCGCCACCGTCTCGAAGTCGTATTCGGTGGTCTCGAAGATTTCCGGGTCGGCCCAGAACCGGATCGTGGTGCCGGTGCGCTTGGTCGCCTCGCCCTGTTTGAGGGTGCCGGGGACCGCGCGGTCGTAATACTGCGACCATTCGTGGCCGTCGCGGGCGATGTCGACCTCGAGCCGGGTCGAGAGCGCGTTGACCACCGACACACCGACGCCGTGCAGACCACCACTGACGTTGTAGCCGCTGTTCTCGCCGCCGAATTTGCCGCCCGCATGCAGCTGCGTCATCACGACGTCGACGGTGGGGGCACCGGTGGCGTGCATCGCGACCGGAATACCGCGCCCGTTGTCGGAGACCTCTACGCTGCCGTCGTCGAGAATCCGGACGTCGACCTTGTCGGCGTAGCCGGCCATCGCCTCGTCGACCGAGTTGTCCACCACCTCCCAGATGAGGTGGTGCAGACCACGCTCACCCGTGGACCCGATGTACATACCGGGGCGTTTGCGGACGGCCTCGAGGCCCTCGAGCACGGTGATCGCTGAAGCGCCGTAATCGTCTTGTGCCTTCTTCTTCTGGGCAGCCACGGTCGGAATGCTCTCCTTGGGGTTTCATGCGGGCGGTTCCAGTCACCGCAACAGTCGCATCCTGCCAGTCTAGCGTGAACAGGCATCCGCACCGATTTTCTGGCCGCGTTTCTACCCAGCTAACCGCGCCGTGCGCACGATTTCTTTATTCTCGCCGCGTCCCGACGTGCGTCGAGGGGGTCCGCGTCGTCCTGGCGGATTTCAGCGGCCTGTGGACGAAGCGTGATCTGGGGATGCGGGGTCGCCGCCAACCTCCCTAGCCGTACGTGTCGCGCGGCCCTCGTCCAGCGATGTGACGCGGCCCCTTGCGCCAGGAGGGCGCTGCCGGGCCGGTGATCTTCAACGACGTCACCACGCCGTTGCCGACGGCGGCGGCGATCTTGGCCAATAACTGCGATTGAATCATTCGCAGCTGGGTCGCCCACGCCGTCGATTCGGCGGCCACGCTCAGCACACCGTCGTTCAGCGCGGTCGGCACCGCGTGGTCGGCGATCTGATGGCCGACGACGGTCGCCCAGTTGCCCAGCACCGTGCCCTCGGCGACCTGCGCGGACCACCCACGTTTTCTCGCCAGGTCGCGCGCCAGGCTACCCAGCGGCTGCGGGTCGCGTGCGTCAGGTCCCGGCCCCGACCAACTGCGCCGCTGACCCGCGACCCGGCGCGGGGCGGGGGCCGCCGCCCGGCCGCGGCCGGCGTCTTTACCCTGAGCCCGCGCCGCGGCCCGGGCCTCCTCGAGGGTGCGGCGGACCAGATCGATGCCACTCAGGGCATTCGACGGGGCCCGGGGTCCCTCATCAGCACCGGTCATGAGTGCATCTTCGACACCCGGCCCGAGTCGCTGTCACGCAAATCGACGTGCACCTGGCGGGCGTCCCAGCCGGCCGGGATATCTTCCAGCACCGCCGCGGTGACCAGCACCTGTTCGGCGGATTCGGCGACCGTGGCCAGCGCGCGGCGCCGGGCGGCGTCGAGTTCGGCGAAGACGTCGTCGAGCAACAACACGGGTTCGCTTTCTTCGGCCCTCAGCAATTCGTATGCGGCCAGCCGCAGCGACAACGCTAATGACCACGATTCGCCATGGCTGGCAAAGCCTTTCGCGGGCTGGTCCCCAAGCCACAATTCCAGATCGTCGCGGTGCGGGCCGACAAGACACATGCCGCGTTCGAGCTCCGCGTCGCGGCGCGCCGACAACGCCGCTAGCAGGGCGGCTTCCAAGAACTCCCGGTCGGCGCCGGCGATGTCCGCCGCGGCCTGGGCGCCCAGGCTGGAGCGATAGCCGATGGATGCGGCGCGCGATCCCGGGGCCAGCAGCTGGTAGGCCTTTTCGACCTCTGGCGTCAACTGGTTCACCAAATCGATACGGGCGGCCATCAATTGGGCGCCGTGTTCGGCCAGGCGACTGTCCCACACGTCGAGCGTGTCCAGTGCGCTCTGGTCGCCGCGGTAGCGCGCCCCGGACAGGGATTTCAACAGCGCGGTGCGCTGCCGCAGCACCTTTTCGTAGTCGGCGCGCACCGCGGCCACCGCCGGGCGGCGCACCGTCGCCAGATCGTCGAGGTAGCGGCGCCGGTCGGATGGATCGCCCCGCACCAACGCCAGGTCTTCGGGGGCGAACAGCACCGCGCGCAGCACCCCAATCACCTCGCGCGTACTGCGCACCGGGGAACGATTGAGCCGCGCCTTGTTCGCCCGGCCCGCCGCGATCTCCAGATCGACCGCACACTCCCTGCCTTCGTTGACCACGATCGTGGAAACCACCGCGCGCTCGGCTCCGGCGCGGATCAACGGCGCGTCCGTGCCCACCCGGTGCGAGCCCATAGTGCTCGAATACCACAGCGCCTCAAGGAGATTCGTCTTCCCGAAGCCGTTGGATCCAATGAAGACCGTCCGACCAGGCTGCAATTCGAGGTCGGCGTGTGCCCAGGACCGGAAGTCGCGCAGTCCCAAATGCCGGACGTACACCTAGCCAGGCAACCGGACAGGCATCAACAAGTAGACGTAATCGGTCGGCAGGGCGCTGTACGGACCCGGGCCGGTCGGGTGGCTGTCGTCGCTCAAGGCCGGCCGCAACAGCGCCGGCTTGCCCGGCGTCGTGAAGCCGAACGACACCAGCTCGGAATGGACCGACCCCAACCCGTCGGTCAGATACGTCGGGTTGAACGCGATGGTCAACGGCTCGCCGACGAAATCGACCGCGAGGTCTTCTTCGGCCCGGCCGACATCGTCGGCACCGGCCGACAAGCGCAGCGATCCCTCACTGAATTCCATCCGCACCTGGGCGCCCCGGTCGGCGACCAACGCCACCAGCTTGATCGCCTCGGTCAATTCGGCCACGTTGATGGTGGCGACGGCCGTGTGCTCGGCCGGCAGCAGTTGGCGGAACTTCGGGAATTCCGCGTCCAGCAGACGGGTGGTGGAGCGCTTGCCGTTCCCGCTGATGCCGAGCAATCC
The DNA here is from genome assembly GCF_001673415.1 of Mycobacterium sp. 1165196.3. NCBI lineage: Bacteria > Bacillati > Actinomycetota > Actinomycetes > Mycobacteriales > Mycobacteriaceae > Mycobacterium > Mycobacterium sp. 1165196.3. The sequence continues at coordinate 58,063 of NZ_LZLU01000223.1, forward strand.
GTCTTTCCCGACGCCCGAACCCGCACCCAGTGCCAACCGGACCTCGGAGCCGTCGGCCCCGGTCCGGGCGGCTTCGGCCAATGTCTTGGCCGGCACCAGGACCGCCGCTTCGATGTCCGGCGAGGCCGCCGACCAGGTCAGCTCGCGAACCGCCAGGCGGAATCTGTCGGTGGCCGCCAAAACCACCGTGTCCCCCGAAATCTCAACCCGGATCCCGGTCAACATCGGCAGCGTGTCGTCGCGGCCGGCCGCGATGGCCACCTGGCTGATCGCCTCGGCGAACAAGTCGGCGGGCAGCGTCCCGGTCTCTTCGGGCAGCGCCGGCAGCGTCGGGTAATCCTCGACGGCCATCGTCGGCAACGAGAACCTGGCGTTTCCGCAGTGCAGTGCCACCCGGTTGCCGTCGACGTAGAAGTCGATGGGCTTGTTGGGCAGCGCCCGCACGATGTCCGACAACAGCCGGCCGGACACCAAAACACTTCCCGGAGAAGCGATTTCGGCTGCAACCTGCGCCTCGGCGGAAACCTCGTAATCGAATCCGGAGATCGTCAGGCCCTCATCGGTGCCGGACAGCAGCACACCGGAGAGCACCGGCACCGCGGGTCTGGACGGCAGGTTCTTCGCCACCCACGACACCGCGTCGGCGAAAGACTCCCGCACCAAACGAAATTTCAAGTCGCTGAGGCCAGCCGTCGTCGTCGCCGCGTCCATAGCGTCCCTTCACCTACTCAGCGTTTCGAATCCATTGGCTAGCCTCCCCCCGCTAGCACGGGGCTCCGCCACGAACGCCGATGACATGTGATGAGCCAACGGCGACCGCAACGGCAGTCGAAGAACAACCGTAGATCCTTCGACGCCATCTTGAAAGCTAATCGCAAACCCCGACAACCCGAGCTGACCAAGCCTTGGACGACGAGTGTGCACCGGGCGTCCCCAAGCCTGTATTTCAAAGAAGAACCGATGAAGAGATCTCAGTACCAGTATTAAGGCCTGTGCAAGCTGGGGACAGCGGCCTCTCGGCCCAGCTAGCGCCGCGATCGGCTTGTGCATCGCCGCGTGAACACCTGTGGGTGAGGTGTTGGGCGGGTGGGGACGAATGACAACTGTGCACCCAAGCGGTGTTACTACACCGGCGATTAATTGCGTTGTGCACAGTCCTACCCACATCCCCTCGCTGTGGCGGGTGTGACAGACGGGTGTGAAGTTTCTCGAAAAAATTACGAGCACGCGCAGCGAAAGCCCGGAATCGGGGCCGGGAGCGCCGGGGAGAGAAGAGATTTCAGCGCTTGGAGCGCTGACGGATGCGAGTGGTGAGCTCCTTGACATGATCAAAAACCTCACGCCGCTCGGCCATCTCGGACAAGATCTTGCGCTGCGCGTACATGACCGTGGTGTGGTCGCGGCCGAATGCCTGCCCGATCTTGGGTAATGACAGATCGGTGAGCTCGCGGCACAGATACATCGCGATCTGGCGCGATTGGGCCAGCGCTCGGGTCTTGCCGGGGCCGCGGAGCTCTTCGACCGTGGTGTCGAAGTATTCGGCGGTGGCCGCCATGATGGTGGCCGCGCTGATCTGCATGGTGCTGGCGTCGGCGATCAGATCGCGAAGCACAATCTCGGCCAGCGCCTTGTCGATCGGCGTCTTGTTCAGCGAGGCGAATGCCGTGACGCGGATTAGGGCGCCTTCGAGCTCACGGATGTTGCGCTCGATGCTGCTGGCGATCAGCTCGAGGACATCGTCGGGCACCGCCAGCCGCTCCATCTGTGCTTTCTTGCGCAGGATGGCGATCCGGGTTTCCAGTTCGGGGGGCTGTACGTCGGTGATCAGGCCCCACTCGAACCGCGTCCGCAGCCGATCTTCCAGCGTGGCCAGCTGTTTGGGTGGGCGGTCCGAGGAGATGACGATCTGTTTGTTGGCGTTGTGCAGCGTGTTGAAGGTGTGGAAGAACTCTTCCTGGATACCTTCCTTGCCCTCGATGAACTGAATGTCATCGACTAGCAGCACGTCGACGTCGCGATAGCTGCGCTTGAACGCGACCTTGCGGTCGTCGCGCAGCGAGTTGATGAAGTCGTTGGTGAATTCCTCGGTGGAGACGTACTTGACTCGCATGCCCGGGAACAGCCGCTGCGCGTAATTGCCGGCGGCGTGCAACAAGTGGGTCTTGCCGAGACCGGACTCGCCCCAGATGAACAAAGGGTTGTAGGCGCGCGCCGGCGCTTCGGCGATCGCCAGGGCGGCGGCGTGGGCGAACCGGTTGGAGGCACCGATGACGAACGTGTCGAAGGTGTAGCGGCGGTTGAGGCTCGTCCCGGCGGCGACGGCCGGATCGATTGCGTGCGGCCGCTCGGTGAAGTAGTTCGGCCACCCCGGCTGGCTGTCGGTGACCGTCTCGCCGTTGTCGAACGCTTCGTCGTTGTCGCCGGCCGCGCCGTCGGCGGGGAAGGCAGGTTCGGTTCCGGGGAACGGTTCGGCCGGCGGGATGAGCGCGTCCTCGACGTCGTCGGGCGGGGGAGCGATGCGAACACCCAGTTGAATCTGCTGGCCGAGCCGCCGGCTGAGCGCATCGGTGATGGGTGCCCGCAGATGTCGTTCGATCTCGTTTTGCACGAAGCTGCTCGGCACCGACAGCAGCGCGAATCCCTCGACGATGGTCAGCGGGCGGACAAGATTGAGCCAGGCCCGCTGCTGGGGAGTGAGGGGAGTGACCAGGGTCGTGCGGTTGGCCGTCATGCCGTCCGCAGGAGGCTCCCCGTTGAGCTCGGAAACGACCGCATTCCACACTGCCGTGAAACTGGAACCGGGGTCATCGGTCAACGACGCATCTCCCTGGTTCTCGAACGTCCCGACCCGAGTCACACACGCTAGGCGACAAAGCAACTGTCCACATAGTTATACACAGGTGTGGACAGGATGATCGTAGGCGAGCCACAACCTACCGGCGACGGCTCGCGATCTCCGCGCTGGAAGAGAACCTCGGAAGGTTGTCTAGGCAGCTAGTCGATCCACCATCCTCGCTTCGTTGTCGAGCGCTGCTTTAGTCTAAATCGACTTCGCAGAAGCTAACAGTTTTCCGTTCGGCTGCCAACCGTTCTGCTGCATTCCAATCCGGTCATTTAGGGTACGTGGGGCTTGCTTCGGCTCGTTATGGTAGCCACGTCCGCGGCGAGTGTGACCGAAACAGAAAATCTTTCCGGCAGGCGGGCGCGGCTTCGTTGCGGCAGGCCAGGTTTGACCAGGCGAAGCCTCGTCAGTACCCTCAAACAGTCGCCCGAAAGTCGGCGATACGGCTGCGACCCGAACCACCTGGGGACCGCGCCGGCCAGTAGCACCAAGACCACCTCCGGTCGAACCGCAGACGAGCCCGATGCGAAACGTCTGAGCGGCCGGATGGCAACACAACGAGGAGAACGTCGTGGCCAAGGGCAAGCGGACCTTCCAGCCGAATAACCGGCGCCGAGCCCGCGTGCATGGCTTCCGCCTGCGGATGCGCACTCGTGCCGGACGCGCGATCGTGTCCGGTCGGCGCCGCAAGGGTCGCCGCGCGCTCTCTGCCTGATCGCAACGTCAGGTCCTTCGGCGGTGCTTCCCGCACGCAACCGCATGACGCGGTCAATTGACTTTGACGCGACGGTGAAGCGCGGGATTCGGATGGCACAGCCCGATCTCGTCGTGCATTTTCACCGCGGCGAAGATGGTGACGAAATCCAAGCGCCGCGCGTCGGACTGGTGGTCGGCAAGCCCGTCGGGTCCGCCGTCGAGCGCCACCGGGTCGCTCGTCGGCTGCGGCACGTCGCCCGAACACTGCTGGGCGAGCTCAGCCAATCCGATCGGTTGGTGATCCGCGCGCTGCCCAGCAGCCGCACCGCCTCCTCCGCCCGACTCGAGCAGGAACTGCGCCGGTGTTTGCGACGCGTGCCGGCGGCAGGAAGCAAGCCGTGACGATCTCGACCCGGCTGCGGGCATCGGTTGGCGACGCCGGACGAGCGACCGCCCGCGGAGTGATTTTCGTGATCCAGCTGTATCGGCATATGGTGTCGCCGCTACGTCCGGCCACGTGTCGCTTCGTCCCGACCTGCAGCCAATACGCGGTCGATGCGCTCAACGAGTACGGCCTGATTCGGGGGAGCTGGTTGGCTGCGGCCAGACTCGCCAAGTGCGGACCATGGCATGAAGGCGGCTGGGACCCGATCCCGGACCGTCCCGGATGCCACGTGAATTGCCAAGATGCCAGCGACGCCCGGGTCCCCCGAGCGGCGCGAGGGGAGAGTGAATCTTTTGTTTGATTTCTTCAGTCTCGACTTCGTCTACTACCCGGTGTCGTGGATCATGTGGGTCTGGTACAAGTTGTTCGCCTCCATGCTGGGGCCGTCGAACTTCTTCGCCTGGGCGCTGTCGGTGATGTTCTTGGTCTTCACGCTGCGGGGGTTGCTCTACAAGCCGTTCGTCCGGCAGATCCGTACCACGCGCCAGATGCAGGAGCTGCAGCCCCAGATCAAGGCGCTGCAAAAGAAGTACGGCAAGGATCGCCAGCGGATGGCGCTCGAGATGCAGAAGTTGCAGCGCGAACACGGGTTCAACCCGATCCTGGGCTGCCTGCCGATGCTGGCGCAGATCCCGGTGTTCATCGGTCTGTATCACGTGCTGCGTTCGTTCAACCGGACTACCGGCGGGTTCGGGCAGCCCCACCTGTCGGTGGCGCAGAACCGGCTCACCGGAAACTACGTCTTCACCCCGACCGACGTCGGCCACTTCCTGGACGCGAACTTGTTCGGCGCACCGATCGGCGCCTTCATGACCCAGCGCACCGGGTTAGACGCGTTCACCTTCTTCAGTCGGCCGGCCGTGATCGCGGTCGGGCTGCCGGTGATGATCCTGGCCGGCGTCGCGACCTACTTCAACAGCCGGGCCTCGGTGGCGCGGCAGAGCCCGGAAGCGGCGGCCAACCCGCAGACCGCGATGATGAACAAGCTCGCGCTGTACGTGTTCCCGCTCGGCGTCGTCGTCGGTGGCCCGTTCCTTCCGCTGGCGATCATCCTGTACTGGTTCGCCAACAACATCTGGACCTTCGGGCAGCAGCATTACGTCTTCGGGATGATCGAGAAAGAGGACGAAGCCAAGAAGCAGGAAGCGATCCAGCGCCGGGCGGCGAACGCCCCGGCGCCGGGTGCCAAGCCGAAGCGGAATCCCAAGGCGGCATCGTCGGGTGGCAACGGCTCGTCGACGCCCGACGCCGAGACGGCTGCGTCCGGTTCGGGGAGCGCGGATTCCGATGGGGCCGACGCGCCGGCCGCCGAGGCGAGCGACGGCCCGACCAACCGCACACCACGGCCCGGGGCGCGGCCGAAAAAGCGCAAACGCTGATACGGGCGGAATGACTAACGGGGCCGCCGGGACAGGGCGATCCGAATTGGGCTGGGGCCCATTGATTGAGGGAGAGAAGACATGACAGACGCCGAGACCACCGAGCGCGACGTCGATACCGAACTCGACACGCAATCGGCCACCGAGGATGCCGCCGAGTCGGACTCGGAGGAAATCGATGATCTGGAGGAGCGCTTGGTCGCCGAGGGCGAGATAGCCGGCGACTACCTCGAAGAGTTGTTGGACCTGTTGGACTTTGACGGCGATATCGATCTGGACGTCGAGGGCAGCCGCGCCGTCGTGAGCATCGACGGCAGCGACGACCTGAACAAGTTGGTGGGCCGCGGCGGAGAGGTGCTCGACGCGCTGCAGGAGCTCACCCGGCTGGCGGTGCACCAGAAGACGGGCGTGCGGAGCCGGTTGATGCTCGACATCGCGAGCTGGCGTCGGCGGCGCCGGGAGGAGTTGGCGGCGCTGGGCGACAAGGTCGCGCGCCGGGTGCTCGAATCGGGCGAACGTGAAGAGCTCTCGCCGATGACGCCGTTCGAACGAAAGATCGTGCACGACGCCGTCGCCGCGGTGGCCGGGGTGCACAGCGAGAGCGAGGGCGTCGAGCCGTCGCGCCGCGTGGTCGTCCTGCACGACTGACCTCGCCAAGTTACAGCCGTGTAGTTCCCACCCGTCGAACTCCGAAGGTTGACAGTGCGCGTCCCGACTAGAGGATGTTTCACGTGAAACATGTCGGTTCGGCCGATGCGGCGGGCTCGGCGGGGGAGGGCGCCGACCTAGGCTGCTCGCCGGACGCGGCGGCCGCGGTCTTCGGTGAGCGGCTGGGCATCGCCCGCCGGTACGCGGAGGTTTTGGCCACCGCTGGTGTGGAGCGAGGGCTGCTCGGGCCGCGGGAGGTCGACCGCATCTGGGACCGCCACATTCTAAATAGCGCGGCCCTCGCCGAGCTCCTTCATCCGGGAGAGCGCCTCATCGACATCGGGAGTGGGGCGGGCCTGCCGGGGATACCGCTGGCGATCGCGCGGCCCGATCTCGACGTCGTCCTGCTCGAACCGTTGCTGCGCCGCAGCGAATTTCTCAACGAGGTCATCGACGAACTAGGGTTAGCCGTCGAGGTGGTCCGTGGCCGTGCGGAGGAACCGGGAGTGCGCAACCGGTTCGGGGAGAGGGATGCTGCGGTGTCGCGAGCGGTTGCATCGTTGGACAAGCTGACGAAGTGGAGCTTGCCCCTGCTTCGGCCCGACGGTCGGATGCTCGCCATCAAGGGGGAGCGGGCGTCCGACGAAGTTGAACAGTACCGGCGTGTGATGGCTGCATCGGGCGCCGCTGATGTCAGGGTGGTGACATGTGGCGCGCACTATTTGCGTCCCCCCGCAATCGTAGTTTCAGCGCGCCGCCGAAAGCCGCCGCACCACAAGCCGGCACGGACCGGGAAGGCCCGAACCCGATGACTTCTCCTGAAGATTGGCCGGTGGCTCACCACGCACCGGAGGACGTTCGCGAGACGGCGGCGCCCGCGCCGGCGGCCAATGTTTCACGTGAAACAACGGCCGAATTCGACACCCCAATCGGGGCGGCCGCCGAACGCGCGATGCGGGTGCTGCACACCACGTACCCGCCGCTGCGCAGGCCGTCCCATCGCCGCGTTTTCACCGTCGCCAACCAAAAGGGCGGCGTGGGCAAGACGACCACCGCTGTCAACCTCGCGGCGGCGCTCGCGCTGCAGGGACTCAAGACCCTCGTCATCGATCTCGACCCCCAGGGCAACGCGAGCACGGCGCTCGGTATCACCGACCGGCAGTCGGGCACACCGTCGTCGTACGAGGTCTTGCTCGGCGAGGTTTCGGTGCACGATGCGCTGCGGCAGAGCCCGCACAACGAGCGGCTGTTCTGCATCCCGGCCACGATCGACCTGGCGGGCGCCGAGATCGAATTGGTCAGCATGGTGGCGCGCGAGAATCGGTTGCGCACCGCATTGGCCGATTTGGACAACCTCGACTTCGACTGCGTCTTCATCGATTGCCCGCCATCCCTCGGCCTGCTGACGATCAATGCGCTCGTCGCCGCGCCGGAGGTGATGATCCCGATCCAGTGCGAGTACTACGCGCTCGAGGGTGTCTCGCAGCTGATGCGCAACATCGAGATGGTGAAGGCGCACCTCAATCCCAAGCTCGAGGTGACCACCGTCGTGCTGACCATGTATGACGGCCGCACCAAACTGGCCGACCAGGTCGCCGAAGAGGTACGCCGCTACTTCGGAAGCAAGGTGCTGCGCACGGTGATTCCGCGCAGCGTCAAGGTGTCCGAGGCGCCCGGCTACAGCATGACCATCATCGATTACGACCCCGGTTCTCGCGGGGCGATGAGCTATCTCGATGCGAGCCGTGAACTCGCCGAGCGCGATTGACCACCATCCGCGAAGGGACGACGATGACGCAGCCGTTACGCAAGAAGGGCGGCCTCGGCCGGGGCCTGGCTTCGCTTATTCCGACCGGCCCCGCGGAGGGCGACTCGGGACCGGCGACGCTCGGGCCGCGGATGGGCGACGCCGCCGCCGATGTCCTAATCGGGGGACCGCCGCCGCAGGACGCGTCGTCGATGGGCGCGGTCTACCGCGAGATCGCGCCGGCCGACATCGAGCGCAACCCGCGTCAGCCACGGCAGGTCTTCGACGAGGACGCGCTGTCGGAGCTGGTGCACTCCATCCGCGAGTTCGGCCTCTTGCAGCCGATCGTGGTGCGGGCCGTCAAGGATTCCGCGAGCGGCGCGCGTTATCAGATCGTGATGGGGGAGCGGCGCTGGCGCGCGGCTCAAGAGGCCGGGTTGGCGACCATCCCGGCGATCGTGCGCGAGACCGGTGACGACGATCTGCTGCGCGACGCCCTGTTGGAAAACATCCACCGGGTGCAGCTGAACCCGTTGGAAGAGGCGGCCGCCTATCAGCAGTTGCTCGACGAGTTCGGGGTCACCCACGACGAACTGGCGGCGCGCATCGGCCGGTCGCGGCCGCTGATCACCAACATGATCCGGTTGCTCAAGCTGCCGATCGCGGTGCAGCGCCGGGTGGCCGCCGGGGTGCTGTCCGCGGGTCACGCGCGCGCATTGCTGTCGCTGGAGGCCGGGGCGGAGGCACAGGAGGAGTTGGCCACCCGGATCGTCGCCGAGGGGCTGTCGGTGCGGGCGACCGAGGAGGCGGTCACGTTGGCCAACCGGAGCGGTCCAGCCACGCCGACGGCGCCGCGGCGCAAGCCGATTCAGATGCCGGGCCTGCAGGACGTCGCCGATCGACTCTCGACCGCCTTCGACACCCGGGTGACCGTCAGCCTGGGCAAGCGCAAGGGCAAGATCGTCGTCGAGTTCGGCTCGGTGGACGATCTACAGCGGATCATCGACGTCATGTCCCCGCCCAAGGCATGAACTAGGACACCGTGTAATTACGTCACTGTGACACCGGGGCCGCTTTCGCGAGCAGTCCGCCTACCCCCGGCGTCGCGGATCGACGAAATAGCATGCACATCAACAACTTTCGATAATCGGCCTGTCGCGGTCGCAGAAGGCCGGCGGTTAAGGCGCGTCAACGCCGGTGGCCAGGCCAAAGCTGGCCCGATCGCGACCACCTCTCCTATCCTGGAGGGGTTGCCGGTGCAGATGGCTGCAGTACCGCACAGGAGCCAGGAGGCTAGTGTCCGCTCGAATCACGCCGCTACGGCTCGAGGCATTCGAGCAGCTTCCCAAGCACGCACGTCGGTGCGTCTTCTGGGAAGTCGATCCGGCGACCCTCGGTAATCAGGACCACCTCGCCGACCCCGAGTTTGAAAAAGAAGCGTGGCTGTCGATGGTGATGCTGGAGTGGGGCTCGTGCGGGCAGGTCGCGACCGCGGTCCCGGACGAGCGAAGCCAGTCCGAGCCGCCGTGCCTGGGCTACGTGTTCTACGCCCCGCCGCGGGCGGTGCCGCGGGCGCAGCGGTTCCCGACCGGTCCGGTCTCCGCGGACGCCGTGCTGTTGACGTCGATGGGCATCGAACCCGGGCCGGCGGCCGACGATCTACCGAACGGGTTGATTGCGCGGGTGATCGACGAGCTGGTGCGCCGCGGCGTGCGGGCGCTCGAGGCGTTCGGCCGCACCCCGGCGGCGTCGGAACTGCAGGATCCGCGGCTGGTCGGTCCCGACGTGCGTCCGGTACTGGAAGCGGTGGGCGACTGTTCGGTGGACCACTGCGTCATGGACGCGGAGTTCTTGAAAGACGCGGGTTTCGTTGTGGTGGCACCACATACGTATTTCCCGCGACTGCGGCTCGAGCTCGACAAGGGGCTGGGCTGGAAGGCCGAAGTGGAGGCGGCGCTGGAGCGGCTGCTGGAGAGCGCACACCTGGAGCAGCCGGTCGGCGCCGGGTCTACAGCGGCAAATGCGTTGAAAACGTTGAAAACCACCGCGGGTGGTTAACGGCTAAGAACCGCCCAGCTGGCTGGTGCGTTCCACCGACAATTCGTGGGCCAGCAATTCGGCGAAAGTGAAAGTGCCAGTGGGCCGGTCGTTTTTGCCCAACAGATACAGCCGCTTGACCGCGGCCAGGATTCCCTCGGCGATGGCATCACGGGTCTGCGTTGATACCAGCATCGAGCGATCACGCGGGTTGGTGATGTAGCCGACGTCGACCTGCACCGTGGGCATCCGGGTCAGGCGCAGCAGGTCCCACGTCCGGCCGTGCGTGCGGCAATCTCGTAATCCGGTGCGGGCCACCACTTCCCGCTGAATGAAGTCGGCGAGATTACGCCCGATGGTGGAGACCGAACCGTGTGAGTTCCCGAAGTGGAACGACGCCACCCCGTTGGCGGCGGCGCTGACCTGACTCTCACAGCGCAGGCTGATCATCAGATCGGCGCCGACGTTGTTGGCGGTGGCGGCGCGCTCGGCATCCAACGGACTGCGGTTGACCGGTCGCGACAGAAAGGTCTCCATGCCGATCGCGGCCATCCGTCCCTCGAGCCGGCTGGCCAAGTCCCACAACACATCTGCTTCACTGATCGGTCCGGACGGGCCCTGCATGATGGCGCCGTGGTCCGCGCCGCCGCGGCCCGGATCGATGATGATCCGCTTGCCCGACAGCTTGGGGCCCGATGAGCGAACGAGCTCTTCTTCGCGGAGCGCGTGTGGCGATCCGCCGCTGACCCGTGAACTCAAAAAGTGAAAGGAGCGCAACGTTTCCGGACCGCAGATCCCGTCGGCGGAAAGCCCGTACTCGCGCTGATACGACATCAACGCGTTGTGCGTCTGCAACCCGAAGTATCCGTCGACCAGGCCGGTGTAGAAACCCAGATCCTGGAGCCGGGCCTGCAGCGTGGCCACGTCATCGCCGAACAGCGGGGCGCCGAATTGGTGGTACAACGTGCGCGCGCCCAACCGGTACGACGCCTCTTTGAGAGCCCGGTAGGTGGCCTCACCGACGATGCCATCCACCAGCAGGCCGCGATGTTGTTGGAAAGCGCGCACCGCCTGGTCGAGTTCGGCGTCGAAGAGTTCGTGGGCCACCTGCTGGCCGGTGTTGAGATCGTCGTCGGAGCCATCGAGCAGGCCCAGGGAGGCCAGTGTCGCCCGAATCTCGGTCACAGCAGCGCCGCGGTCACCACAGCGCAGCGCGTCGCCGTATTCGCGGCGCGGACTCGACATACAGGGGGCCCTCCGGGACTAACTGACGAGCTCAAAAATGGGCAACAGCTAACCGTATTGTCGCAGACGCTTCGTCAATTCGGGAAAACCCCAGGCTATGCGCGGGGCGTGGTGCGAGGAAATCAAATGAAGATCAGCTGAGGTTGGGAACCGCGTCCGAGAGCTCGCGCAGCAGTGCGGCCTTGCCCTTGGCGCCGACGATTCGCTTCACCGGCTGCCCGTCTTTGAACAAGATCAGGGTGGGAATGGAGACCACCTGGAAGCTCTGTGCGGTTTCGGGGTTGGCGTCCACGTCGAGCTTGGCAACGGTGAGCTGTTCGCCCCGCTCGCTGGCGATCTCTTCGAGGACCGGCGCCACCATCTTGCAGGGGCCGCACCACGTTGCCCAAAAGTCAACCAGCACAGGCTTATTGCTGGACAAGACGTCGGTGGAAAACGACGCGTCAGAGACTTCTATTGTGGCCCCGGCTTTTTCGGCGTCGGTCATTGTGGTGCTCCAATCAATGTGTCGGTACTGCCAGGAAATTCGGTTGCGTCGCCTTGGGCGGCGGCGCTGGACTCTTCGTGGTCGGCGAGCCAGCGTTCGGCGTCGATGGCGGCCGAGCAGCCGCTGCCCGCGGCGGTGATGGCTTGGCGGTAGGTGCGATCCACCAGGTCCCCGGCGGCGAACACCCCGTCGATCGAGGTACTCGTGGTGCGGCCTTGCACCAGCACATAACCGTCGGGGTCGGTCTGTAGCACCTCACGCACCAACTCCGAACGCGGGTCATGGCCGATGGCCACGAACACCCCGGTCACCGGCAACGTCGACACCTCACCGCTGAGCGTGTCGCGCACCCGCAAACCCGTCACCGTGGACTCACCGTCGACGGCCTCGACCGCCTTGTTCGTCAGGATGGTGATCTTGTCGTTGGCCTTGGCCCGTTCGAGCATGATCCGCGACGCCCG
>NZ_LZLU01000224.1:0-12475 GCF_001673415.1 Mycobacterium sp. 1165196.3
CGGCACGGCCGATGGCGGACACGCCACACGAGGAGTTGCGTCCTGGCGAGCGTCCGCTCTCGCCGGATGACGATCCCTTCTACCAACCGCCGCCGGGTTATGAACAGGCTGAATGTGGCACCGTGCTGCGCTCGCGCACGGTCGAGTTGGGCTTCCTGGGCCTGCTGCCGCAAAGCTTCACGGCCACCCAACTCCTCTACCGCAGCACGAACCTGCACGACGATCCCGAGGTCGCCGTGACCACTTTGTTGCTGCCGGAACAGCGCGATCCGCGGTGTCCGGTGTTGTCGTATCAGTGCGCTATCGATGCGGTGGCGTCGCAGTGTTTCCCGTCGTACGCGCTGCGCCGCGGCGCCGGGGCGATCGGCGCGTTCACGCAGGCGGAGTTCCTGCTGGTGGCGGCGGCACTGGCCGAAGGGTGGGCGGTCTCGGTGCCCGACCACGAGGGCTGTCACGGCATGTGGGGCGCACCCCGCGAGCCCGGATACCGCATTCTCGACGGTGTCCGGGCGGCCCTGAATTGCGAACGCCTGGGCTTGTCCCCGTCCGCCCCGGTGGGTTTGTGGGGTTATTCGGGCGGTGGCTTCGCCTCCGCGTGGGCGGCCGAGGCGGCCGCCCGCTACGCGCCGGAACTCAATATCGTCGGCGCGGTGCTCGGCTCACCGGTCGCCGACCCGGAAAGCGTCGCGCGCCGCCTCAACGGGTCGTTTTTCGCCGGACTCGCCGCGCTGATGATCGCGGCGCTGACGGAGGTGTTCCCGGAAGCGCAGCGGGTCGTCATCGAGCACGCCACCGAGGAGGGCAGGGCGGTGCTGAACGAATTGCGGAAGCTGACCACCGCGGGCGCGGTTCGGCGGCTGCGCAACGCAGACATCGGCTCCTACGTCGACATCTCCACCGACGAACTGTGGGACCTGCCGGAGGTGCGCCACATCTTCGACGAAACCAGGCTCGGCAGAACCCCACCCGAACTGCCCCTGCTGGTGATCCAGGCGGTGCACGACAGGATCATCAGTGTCGACGACATCGATGAGCTCGTCGCGACGTACGGCGCGGCGGGGGTGGCGGTCACCTATCACCGCGATCGATTCTGCGGTCACCTGCTGCTGCACCCGCTGTCCTCGCCGATGGCCCTCAGGTGGCTGCGCGACCGGTTCACCGGACGCCCGATCGACGAAAACAGGACCCGGACGGTGTGGCCGACCCTGTTCAACCCGTCGACCTACCTCGGCATGCTGAAGCTCGGCGCGATCACGGCCAAGGTGATCTTGGGACGGCCGGTCCGGTCCCGTCCGCTCTCCAAATCCGACGCGGCGTAGCGGCTCGCCGGGTCATCCCGCAGCAGGCCTGAGCCGGAGGCGGGCCTCCTAACCGGGCGCGGCTTCGATGACGCAGAGCGGCCCCGCCGTCTGCACCACGCGCTGCAGCCGGAAGCCGCCCCGCCGGAGTAGATCGGTCCACTGCTTGAGATCGCGTTCCAATGCGCCCGCCATCACCAGCATCTCCATATCGGCGTAGTGGCCGAGGAATTCGCGGTCGTGGTCGGGGACCACCATCTCCAGCAGCAGCAGCTTCGCGCCCGCAGGGGCCGCGGCTTTGATGGTGCCGAGGATCGCGATGGCTTTGTCATCGGGCCAGTCGTGGATGACGTTCTTCATCACATAGGCGTCAGCGACTGGCACGCTTTCGAAGAACGACCCGCCCGTCACCGTGACTCGGTCGGCGACGCCGTGCGCGGCCAACACAGGTGGTGCTCCCTCGACTGCCTCGGGGAGGTCGAACAGCACGCCGCGGGCGTTGGGGGCGGCGGCGAGAAGGGACGACAGTAACCGGCCGTGGCCGCCACCGATATCGGCGATGACGCCGAAGTTGCTGAAGTCGTACGCCGCGACCGCCGCAGCCTCCAACACTGACGACGTGGAGGTCATGGCGTTGTTGAAGATCTCCGCGAACTCGGGGTCGTCCCGGAGATAGTCGAAGATGTCCTTGCCGAACACTTTCGGGGGATTCGGCTCTCCGGTGCGCACCGCATCGGCCAGCCGTGTCCAGTTCGCTCGATGTTGCGGGGAGCCGAAGAACAGGGCAGTCCCATGCGTCGAGATCGGCGAGTCGGTGCGCAACGTGTCGGCCAGCGCGTTCAGCGCGAAACGGCCGTCGCGACGCCTGCGAAACACGCCGCGGCTGATCAGCAACCGCATCAACCGAGCCACGCTGTCCGGGTCGGCCCCGATGCGGCGCGCCAACTCCTCTTTGCTCAGTGGGCCCGCAGCCAGCGCGTCGGCAATGCCCAATTGCGCGGATGCCGAGATGGCCTGCGACAGAAAGGCCCCGAAGAGGATTTCGATGACCGCGATCGGCGGGGGTGCCAGTCTCTGGTATAGCCGCCACACGTGATGACGGACTCGCTCGACCGCCCGAGCCACCCGGGCGGGCGGAAGTCTCGGGGTTGATGTCGGTGACTTAGACGGCATCGTTCTCCAGTACCTGGTCATTACAGACGATTACAGACTCGAAAAAACAAGTATTCCTGCTGGAGCATCTTCGCGCGGCCCAAGCTCGATTTAAATGCACTGTCGTATGCGTTGATCGCCGAATGCGGCTCATGGCGGCCCTAGACCAGTGCGGGTCAGCTGGCCTCCGCGGTCGACAAGCGCTCGATGATCTGGGCCCGCACCGCCGAGCGGCGGGCCTTGCCGGCGTCGTCGCGCAACGGGGTGTCGACGAACTCGACGGTGTGCGGCACCTTGTACCCCGCCACATGCTCGCGCAGAAACTCTTGCACGCCAACGCAATCCAGGTTCGAACCGTCGATCGGGTGCACGAGTGCGTATGGCACCTGGCCGAGATCCTCGTGGGGGACTCCGACGACCAGACACGACAGCACGTCCGGGTGCGCCGAGAGCGCGTTCTCGATCTCGGCGGGGTAGACGTTGCGGCCCCCGACGGTGAACATGTCGACCCGCCGGTCCGAGAGATACAGGAAGCCGTCGGCATCGAAATAGCCGAGATCGCCCAGCGAGTCCCAGCCGTCGCGGCTTTTCGCCGTGGCGCCGACATAGCGGTAGGTGGGCGCGCTGTCCGGGCCGGGCCGCATGTAGATCTCGCCGACCACGCCGGGCGGGCAGGGGTTGCCGTCGTCGTCGAGCACCTTCATCTCGCCGGCCACCACCAGGCCAACCGAGCCGCGGTGCGCCAGCCACTGGTCTCCGGAGATGAATGTCAGCGCCTGTAATTCGGTGCCGCCGTAGAGTTCCCAGACTTTCTCCGCGCCCAGCAGGTCGATCCACGCCTGCTTGATGGCCGGGGGACAGGGCGCGCCCAGGTGCCAGAACCGCCGAATCGAGGACAGGTCGTAGGCTTCCGGGTTGGCCTGGTAGACCGGCAGCGTCCGCTGCATGATCGTCGGCACCGTCGTCAAAAAGGTGACGCGATGGTCGGCGATCAGCCGGAGAAACCGCTCGGGGTCGAACCGGCTCATCAACACCAGGTGATGGCGCATCAGCAACGCGATGGTCGCGGTGGTGAAACCGGTGTTGTGGCTCAACGGCACCGGCACCAGAGTGGTGTCGCCCTCCTGGGCGCCCAGCGGGTAGCCGATCGCCGCCGGTATCCGGCTATCGCCGCCGGATTCGATCAGCTTGGGCCGCCCGGTGCTGCCCCCGGATCCCATCGCCTTCCACACCGGTGACACCGCCTCGGGCAATGCCTCATCCGACAACGCCGGATCGGGTTCGAAACCGGCTGGCACGCTTGCCATTCCAGGGTGCTCGCGGCCGACCAGCAGGGCGGGTGGGCGCAAGTCCAGCAGTCCCTGCAGCTCCGCGTCGGGCAACCGGGCGGACAACGGCTGGGGCACCGCGCCTAGCTTCCAGCACGCCACCGCGGCCTGGATCCACTCGACCGAATTCGGCAGCACCATCGTCACGTAGTCGCCGACGCCCACCCCGAGTCCCGCGTAGGCGCGGGCCAACCGATTCGTCGAACGGTCGAGCTCGGCCCGGGTCAGGGTGGTGCCGTCGCAGGTGACCGCCGGTTCGTCGGGGGCGAGTGCGGCCAGCGCCGAAATCTGGGAACCGATCGGCGGGATCGGCTCACTCATAAGCGCCCTGCCGCTCGAAGATGCGGCGCGGATTGTCCACCAGCATCGTGTGCAGCTGCTCGTCGGTGACGCCGCGCTCCTTGAGCGCCGGGATGACGTCGTTGTGGATGTGCAGGTAGTGCCAGTTCGGCAGCATCTGCGACCCCAGCTCCTCCGGGATCGCATCGAAGTAACAGTTGGCGTCGTGCGAGAGCACCATCTTGTCGGCGTGTCCCCGCTCGCACATCTGCACCACCGTGTTCACCCGATCCTCGAAGGGCAGGAACGCGTCGATGCCGAAGCGGTCCATCCCGAGGTAGGAGCCGGCGGCGATCAGCTCCTCGAGGTAGCCGATGTCGGTGCTGTCGCCGGAGTGACCGATCACCACCCGGCTCAGGTCGACGCCCTCCTCTTCGAAGATGCGTTGCTGCTCGAGCCCGCGCCGCAGCCCCGCGTGGGTGTGAGTCGAGATCGGCACGCCGGTGCGCTTGTGCGCCTGGGCGACCGCGCGCAGCACCCGCTCGACGCCCGGTGTGACGCCGGGTTCGTCGGTGGCGCATTTGAGGATCCCGGCCTTGATGCCGGTGTCGGCGATGCCCTGCTCGATGTCGCGGACGAACATGTCGGTCATGATCTCCGGCCCGCCCGCCAGTGCGCCCGGGCCGAGGTAGTGAAAGTACATCGGCACGTCGTTGTAGGTGTAAAGCCCAGTCGCCACAACGATATTCAGCTCGGTGGCCGCCGCGACCCGGGCGATGCGCGGGATGTAGCGGCCCAGGCCGATCACGGTGAGATCGACGATGGTGTCCACCCCGCGGGCCTTGAGCTCGTTGAGCCGTTTGATGGCGTCGGCCACCCGCTGTTCTTCGTCGCCCCACGCTTCGGGGTAGTTCTCCGCGATCTCGGTGGTCATGATGAACACGTGCTCATGCATGAGGGTGACGCCTAGCGCAGCGGTATCGATGGACCCGCGAGCGGTATTGAGTTCTGACACGCCACTGATGCTAGGTCGACTAACACCCGACCAACAGGGTCGTTTTATTCCAGGCACCCCCGGGGGCCGCGCCATTGCAGTACCGTCACCCTCGTCTTCGTCGAGAACCCGCTGGGAGTCACGTCATGTTGCTCAATCCCAACCACTTGCAACGCCAGTACCCAGACCGCCGCTCGGGGGAGATCATGGCCGCCACGGTGGACTTCTTCGAATCCCGCGGCAAGGCCAGGCTGAAGTCCGACGACCACGAACGGGTCTGGTACTCGGACTTTTTGGAGCACGTCGGCCGGGAGCGCATCTTCGCGTCGCTGCTGACACCGTCGGCCTATGGGGCCGATGATTGCCGCTGGGACACCTACCGGATCAGTGCGTTCGCCGAGATCGTCGGCTTCTACGGGCTCAACTACTGGTATCCCTTCCAGGTCACCGCCCTGGGCCTGGGGCCGATCTGGATGAGCGCCAACTCCGACGCCAAGCGCAAGGCCGCCGCGCTGCTCGAGGCCGGCGAGGTCTTCGCGTTCGGCTTGTCGGAGCAGACGCACGGCGCGGACGTCTACCAGACCGACATGAACCTGACGCCTTCCGAGGCGGGTTGGGTCGCCAACGGCGAAAAGTACTACATCGGCAACGCCAACGTGGCCCGGATGGTGTCCACCTTCGGCAAGTTCGACGACACCGACGAGTACGTGTTCTTCGCCGCCGACTCTCAGCACGAGCGCTACCGGTTGATCAAGAACGTGGTGAACTCGCAGAACTTCGTCGCCAACTACGCGCTGCGCGACTACCCGGTGACCGAGGCCGACATCCTGCACCGCGGGCCCGAGGCGTTCCACGCGGCGCTCAACACCGTCAACGTCTGCAAGTACAACCTCGGCTGGGGCGCGGTCGGGATGTGTACCCACGCGATGTACGAGGCGGTCACCCACGCCTCCAACCGCATCCTGTACGGGACGGTGGTCACCGACTTCACCCATGTGCGGCGGCTGCTCACCGACGCCTACGCGCGGTTGGTCGCGATGCGGATGGTCGCCACCCGCGCCTGCGACTACATGCGCAGCGCGTCGGCCTCCGACCGCCGCTACCTGCTGTACAGCCCGCTCACCAAGGCGAAGATCACCAGCGAGGGCGAACGCGTCATCGCCGCGCTGTGGGACGTCATCGCCGCCAAGGGCGTGGAGAAGGACACCATCTTCGAGGCGATGACCCGCGAAATCGGTTTGCTCCCAAGGCTGGAAGGCACCGTCCACATCAACATCGGGCTGCTCGGCAAGTTCATGCCCAATTTCCTGTTTGCGCCGAACGCCGACTTGCCGTTGATCGGGCGTCGCGATGACGCCGCCGACGACACCTTCCTGTTCAACCAGGGCCCCACCGGCGGGCTGGGCAAGGTGCGCTTCCACGATTGGCGCGCGCCGTTCGACCGCTTCGGGCACCTGCCCAACGTCGCGCTGCTGCGCTCGCAGATCGACGTGTTGGCCGACATGCTGGCCGGCGCGACGCCGGATGCCGCGCAGCAGAAAGACATCGACTTCGCCTTCGCCGTCGGGCAGTTGTTCGCCGCCGTGCCGTATGCCCAGCTCATCCTGGAGGAGGCCGGGCTGTCGGGCGTCGACGAGGGACTGATCGACGAGATCTTCGCCGTGCTGGTCCGCGACTTCAACGCGTACGCCGTCGAGCTGGGCGACAAGCCGGCGACGACGGACGCGCAGGCCCGCTTCGCGATGCGGATGATCCGTCGCCCCGCCCACGACCCGTCGCGCTACGACCAGCTGTGGAAAGAGCACATCGCGCCCATCAACGGCGCGTATCAGATGCGGCCGTAGGGCCGGCGTCGCTCGTCGAGCGCCCGGCCAGCCGGGCGCGGGGCTGCGAGCGCCCGTCCAACGGGGCGCTCGGGGGGAAGTTAGTTTCACGTTGGGCTGCGAGCGTGAAGTTGGTTGCACGTTGGGCCGCCGGAACCCCTTGACTGTGACGCAGATCACCGTAATATGACCAGTGGTCATTGAGGTGAGGAGGCGGCATTGCCAACGGTCACCTGGGCGCGCGTCGATCCCGCCCGTCGTGCCGCGATCATCGAAGCCGCGGAGGCGGAGTTCGGGGCGCACGGGTTCTCCCGGGGCAGCCTGAACGTCATCGCGCGCCGCGCCGGGGTCGCCAAGGGCAGCCTGTTCCAGTACTTCGCGGACAAGCGCGACCTGTATGCGTTCATCGCCGACATCGGCAGCCAGCGGGTGCGGGCTTACATGGAGGACCGCATCCGCGAGCTGGATCCGAGCCGGCCGTTCTTCGACTTCCTGACCGACTGGCTCGACGCGTGGGTGGCCTACTTCGCCGACCACCCGCACGAACGGGCGCTGCACGCCGCGGCGACCCTGGAAGTCGACACCGAGGCCCGGGTCAGCGTGCAGAACGTCATCCACCGGCACTACCTGGAGGTGATGCGCCCGCTGGTGCGCGACGCGCAGCTGCGCGGCGACCTACGCGCGGATTCCGACACCGACGCGCTGCTGTCGTTGCTGCTGTTGATCTTTCCGCACCTGGCGCTGGCGCCCTACATGCGCGGCCTGGATCCGATTCTCGGGCTCGACGAGCCCACCCCGGAGCAGCCGGCGCTGGCCGTGCGCAGGCTCGTCGCGGTGCTGGCCGCCGCGTTCTCGGCCGCGCCGAAATCCGCGCCGATCAGCCCAGCCCCTAAACGATCTGAGGAGGTCACATGAATCGCACCCGAATCGCCTCGATGGCACAGGGCGGCCTCAACTGGGACAGCTTGCCGCTCAAGCTCTTTGCGGGCGGCAACGCGAAATTCTGGAATCCGGCCGACATCGACTTCTCCCGCGATCGCGAGGACTGGGAGCGGCTCACCGACGACGAACGCAGCTATGCGACCCGGCTGTGCGCCGAGTTCATCGCCGGCGAGGAGTCGGTGACCCAGGACATCCAGCCGTTCATGGCCGCGATGCGGGCCGAAGGCCGGCTCGGCGACGAGATGTATCTGACGCAGTTCGCCTTCGAGGAAGCCAAGCACGTCCAGGTGTTCCGCATGTGGCTCGACGCCGTCGGCATCACCGAGGACCTGCACTACTACCTCGACGACGTGCCCACCTACCGCACGATCTTCTATGAGGAACTGCCGGACTGTCTGAACGCGCTGACGGTCGATCCGTCGCCGGCCGCCCAGGTCCGCGCGTCGGTGACCTACAACCACATGGTCGAAGGCATGCTGGCGCTGACCGGCTACTTCGGCTGGCACAAGATCTGCGTGGAGCGCGGCATCCTGCCCGGCATGCAGGAGCTGGTGCGTCGCATCGGCGACGACGAGCGACGCCACATGGCCTGGGGCACCTTCACCTGCCGGCGCCACGTCGCCGCGGACGACGCCAACTGGGGCGTCTTCGAGACCCGGATGAACGAGCTGATGCCGCTGGGCCTGCGCCTGATCGAGGAGGGCTTCGCCCTCTACGACCCGATGCCCTTCGGCCTGTCGGTGGACGAGTTCATGGCTTACGCCTCCGATAAGGGGATGCGGCGCTTCGGCACCATCTCCAGCGCGCGCGGGCGCCCGCTCAGCGAGATCGACCTCGACTATTCGCCGGTCCAGCTCGAGGACACCTTCGCCGAGGAGGACGAGAAGCTGCTGGCTGGGGTGTGACGGCGGCCCGAGCTCACTCGACCTTGTCGTCGCCCGACGAGGAGCCGCTCTCGGGTTCCCCGACCCACACGGTCTTGGCGTTGACGAACGCGCGGATGCCCAGGCCCGCGAGCTCGCGGCCGTAGCCCGACCGCTTGACGCCGCCGAATCCCAGCTCCGGGTAGGACACCGTCATCCCGTTGATGAAGACCTGGCCAGCCTCGATGTCGTCGATGAAGCGCTGCTGCTCGGCCTCGTCGTTGGTCCAGGCGTTGGATCCCAGGCCGAAGGTGGTGGCGTTGGCGATCTCGATGGCTTCGTCGATGTCGGCGGCCCGGTACATCGACGCGACGGGGCCGAACACCTCCTCGGTGTAGAGGGCCATGTCCTTGGTGATGTCGGTGACGACGGTCGGCGGGTAGTACCACCCCGGCCGGTCGATGGGCTTGCCGCCGAGGCGGATTTTGGCGCCCGCCGCGGCGGCGTCGTCGACCTGCTTGGCGATCTCGTCGCGGCCCGACTCGGTCGCCAGTGGGCCCACGTCGGTGTCCGGGTCGGTCGGGTCGCCGACGGTCAGCGCCTCCATCTGCTCGGTGAACTTGTCGACGAACGCGTCGTAGATGTCGGTGTGCACGATGAACCGCTTTGCGGCGATGCACGATTGGCCGTTGTTCTGCACCCGGGCGGTGACCGCGGTCTTGGCAGCCTCGTCGAGGTTCGCCGACGGCATCACGATGAACGGGTCGCTGCCGCCGAGCTCGAGCACGGTCGGCTTGATCTCGTCGCCGGCGATGGCCGCCACGGACTGGCCGGCCGGTTCGCTACCGGTCAGGGTCGCCGCCGCCACCCGCGGATCGCGCAGGATGCGCTCGACCGCGCTGGACGAGACGAGCAGGGTTTGGAAACACCCCTCGGGGAAGCCGCCGCGCGCGATGACGTCGGCGAGGTACAGCGCGGACTGCGGCACGTTCGACGCGTGCTTGAGGATCCCGACGTTGCCGGCCATCAGCGCCGGTGCGGCGAACCGGACGGCCTGCCAAAGCGGGAAGTTCCACGGCATCACCGCCAGCACCACCCCGAGCGGTTGATAGCGCGTGTAGGCCTTCTTCGCGCCCACCGCCTTGGCGTCGGCCGGTTCGTCGGCCAGCAGCTTCTCGGCGTTTTCGGCGTAGTAGCGAAAACCCTTGGCGCACTTCAGCGCTTCCGCCTTGGCCGACTTCAGGGTCTTGCCCATCTCCAGCGTCATCATGGCGGCGACATCGTCGGCCTCCGCCTCGAGCAGGTCGGCGGTGGCGTTTGCCCACTCGGCCCGCTGGGCAAACGTGGTGTTGTGGCGGTAATCGAGGAAGCGTTCGTAGGCACGGGCAATCGCGGCGTCGACCTCTTGGTCGGTGGCCGGGGTGAAGGTCTTCACTGTCTCGCCGGTAGCCGGGTTAATGGTGGCGATGGGCACGTCGGCCCTCCTTCATCGGGTTCGTGTTGCTTACGGCTGAAAAGTCCAACACCTAGCCTGCCACTATCGTTCCCCTAAGGGAGGTGTCGGATGAGCAAAGCCGCTGAGCTGATCGTCAAGTGCCTGGAAAACGAGGGTGTTTCCGTCGTGTTCGGGGTGCCCGGCGAGGAGAACATCCGGTTCGTGCAGGCGCTGGCTTCCTCAAGCATCCGTTATGTGCTCACCCGGCACGAGCAGGCCGCCTCGTTCATGGCCGAGATGTACGGCAGGGTCACCGGACGCGCCGCGGTGGTCTCGGCCACGCTGGGCCCGGGCGCCATCAACATGCAGCTAGGGGTGGCCGACGCCACCACCAACAGCACCCCGCTGGTCGCCATCTCCGCGCAGGTGGGCCACGACCGGGAGTTCAAGGAGTCACACCAGTACGTCGACCTGGTGTCGATGTTCGCCCCCATCACCCGGTGGTCGGCCGGCGTCCCGACCGCGCGGGCCATCCCCGAGATGGTCCGCAAGGCGTTCAAAGTCTCCGAGGCCGAGCGTCCGGCCGCGGTCT
This sequence comes from Mycobacterium sp. 1165196.3, assembly GCF_001673415.1. NCBI lineage: Bacteria > Bacillati > Actinomycetota > Actinomycetes > Mycobacteriales > Mycobacteriaceae > Mycobacterium > Mycobacterium sp. 1165196.3. The sequence goes on from NZ_LZLU01000224.1 coordinate 10,707, forward strand.
ACCTGGCGGTGCCCGAGCACCTCGACGCCGACGACACCGACTACGACCTGCGACCGTTGCCCCGCAATGTCGTCCGCGCCGACGCGCCGGCCCCGCGCCAGGTGGCGCGCGCCGTCGATGTGCTGCGCAACGCCAAACGCCCGGTGGTGCTGGCCGGGCACGGCGCCGCGCGCGCCGACGCCACCAAGGCCCTGGTGCGCTTCTCCGAGGAATTCGGCATCCAGGTGGCCAACACGTTCCACGGCAAGGGCGTCATGCCCGACGACCACCCGAACAGCATCGGGACGCTGGGCTTCATGCGGCACGACTACGTCAACTTCGGCTTCGACAACGCCGACGCCGTCATCGCCGTCGGCTACGAGTTGCAGGAATTCGACCCGGTCCGGATCAACCCGCAGGGCGACAAGAAGATCATCCACATCCACCGCTTCCCCGCCGAGGTCGACGCACACTACTCCGTCGACGTCGGAATAATCGGCGACATCAGCGACTCGCTGAACGCCCTGACCGACGCGCTGTCCGGTCATACCTTCGATCACGCCGCCGATGTGCCCGGCTCGGGCCTGCTGGCCGACGAATTCGAACGGGGACAACAGGATTCGCGCTACCCGCTGGCGCCCGCCCGGGTGGTCGCCGATACCCGCGCGGCGCTGGGTCGCAGCGACATCGTGCTGGTCGACACCGGAGCCACCAAGATGTGGATGGCGCGGCTCTACCCGACCTTCGAGCGCAATACCTGCCTGATCTCGAATGGCTTGTCCACCATGAGTTTTGCCCTCCCGGGGGCGCTGGGCGTCAAGCTGGCGCAGCCCGAGGCCAAGGTGTTGGCCGTCGTCGGCGACGGCGCGTTCCTGATGAACTCGCAGGAAATCGAGACCGCCGTGCGAGAGCGCATCCCGCTGGTGGTGCTGATCTGGGAGGACGGCGGTTACGGCCTCATCGAATGGAAGATGGACCTCGAGCTCGGGGCGCACTACTACGTGAAGTTCAACAACCCCGACGTGGTCAAGTACGCAGAAAGCTTCGGCGCCAAGGGATACCGGATCAACAGCGCCGACGAACTGCTGCCCACGCTGCGGGCCGCGCTCGACGACGACGGTGTGTCGCTGATCAGTTGCCCGGTCGACTACTCCGAGAATCTACGGCTGACCGACCGCCTCGGCGAGCTGGACGAAACGCTCTAGAGAGCGCGCCGGCCTTCGGGAGACCTGCGAACGAGTGTCCCGCCGGTCCACGTGATCGAATGGGCACATGCTGTTCCGTCAGCTGGAGTACTTCGTCGCGCTCGCGCAGGAGCGCCATTTCGGCCGCGCGGCGAGCGCCTGTTACGTCTCCCAACCCGCGCTGTCGGAAGCGATCCGCAAGCTCGAATCGGAACTCAACGTTCCGTTGGTGCGGCGCGGTCAGAAGTTCGAGGGCCTCACCCCGGAGGGTGAGCGGCTGGTGCCGTGGGCGCGGCGCATCCTGGCCGACCGCGACGCCCTCAAGCAGGAAGTCACCGCGCTGCAGGCCGGCCTGACCGGTGAATTGCGGCTCGGGGTGGTACCGGCCGCGTCGACTACCGTTGCGTTGCTGACGGATCCGTTCTGCGCGGCGCATCCGTTGGTCCGGGTTCAGCTCGAGGTCAACCTGCGCTCGGCCGGCATCGTGGAACGCGTCCGCAGGTTCGAACTGGACGCGGGCATCCTGTATCCGGACCAACGGATGCGCCGCGCAGAACGGATCCGTCAGCAACGCAACGGTAGTCGACGCGGCCGGTACCACCCCGA
>NZ_LZLU01000225.1:0-603 GCF_001673415.1 Mycobacterium sp. 1165196.3
GCGGGCAGTCGTACACCGCCACCACCCTGGGCGAGCTGGAAAAGAGCTACAACGCCATCGAGAACGAGATCGGCTACCGCACGGTGCCGGGGCCGGGCAGCTCCGGCTGGCTGCGGCTGGCCGTGCTGACCGCCCTGATCGCGACCGCGCTGGCACTGCTGATCAACCGGCGCCTGCCCAGCTGACTCAGGCGGGCAGCCTGCGGTTCAGCAGGAGCCCGGCCAGGATGGCGCCGGCCAGGACGAACGCGCCGAGCAGCATCCAGGCCAGGCTGGCGTCGCCCTTCACGGTTTCGTAGCCGATCTGGCGCTGCAGCGTCGAGTACACGTTCTTCAGCGAGTCCAGGCTGTCGGCGTGGAACGACTGGCCGTCGGTGATCTCGCAGATCTTCTGCAGGGTCTGGTCGGTCGAGACCGGGACGGCGATGCGTTGCCCGTCCATCTCGATCTCGCCGCCCTTGGTCCCGAACGAGATCGTCGAGATCGGCACGCCCTCGTCCTTGGCCAGCCGCGCCGCCGTGTAGACGCCGTCGTGCGGATCGCTGGGATTGGAAGGCTTGTTTTCGCCGCCGTCGGAGAGCAGCACGATGCGGGCCGGCGGCGG
>NZ_LZLU01000226.1:0-1257 GCF_001673415.1 Mycobacterium sp. 1165196.3
ATTCGCGGCCGAAGCCTGTGCGTATTTCAACCCGGCCATGGCGCCGTAGTCGAGTATTTTCGGCACGCGCAGGCCCGCGTCCACGTAGGTCTTGACGATCTTGGCGACCTCTTTCGGTGTGCCATGCGGCACGACGGCCAGCACCATCTCGGGCCGCGCGTTGTCCAGAAATTCCAGGATCCGCTCCCGGGTGAGTACGGCCGGGTCGATGTCTTGGAATCCCCGCCAGCCCTCGCCCATGGGGTGTTCGAAGCCGAAGTCGTGCAACGTTTTTGCCGAGACCTGTAGCAGGAAGGCCTTGACCAGGGGAGCCTGCAGGATCTCGGCGAGGGCCTCGTCGTCCGCACCGATCAGGCAGACCTGGATGAAGCAGGGCGTGATCGCCAGGGGGTCGCGGCCGGCGCGTTCGGCGGAGCTTCGCACCGCGGCGAGCATCTGGGCGTAGTGGTCGGGAGTCCAGGCACCCGCCGGCCACCAGCCATCGGCGTACCGGCCCGCGATGTCGAGCATCCGCGGGCCGCTGGCGCCGATCCAGATCGGCGGTACCCGGCCCCCATAGGGTTCGGTGTCCAATCGGGCATGGTGGAGCTGGTAGAACTGGCCGTCGAAGTCGACCGGCCCGTCACTGCGCCACAGCAGCTGGATCACCGCCAGCGCTTCCTCGAACCGGCTGACCGAACGCGAGAAGTCGAAGCCGTAGGGCAGCGTGTTCTCGCTCTCGCCGCTGCCCAACCCGAGGATGAAGCGCCCCTTGGCCAGGTGATCGATGGTCAGCGCGGTTTGGGCGAGCAGCGCGGGATGGCGGCGCACGGTATCGACGACCGCGCTGACCAGGGGGACCCGTTCGGTCAGCACGGCCGCCGCGGCCGCCACCGCGAGTCCGTCCAGGTGGCGGTGCGGTGACGGGGAAGCCGTGGCCAGGTCGGTGAACTCGGGCGTCCAGATCGAGTCGGGCCAGAAGCTGACCATGTGATCGGGCAGCCAGATGGAGTGATACCGGCCGCTGTCGAGTTCCGCGAGCCGGGACAGGTCGAGGGGAAGCGTCGTGCGGAGGAAAGCCGCGGGTTGAACGGTCATCGAGACATGATGCTAAGCACCTGCACAGCATCGTGTCGATGATTTGGTCCCAACGGCCGCGAGCGTAACGCTGTGGCGGATTCTCGAGGTGAAAATCGCCGTGGCGTTACGCTCGCGACACGGTGGTGCGTGGAGGGGCTCAGCCCTCGATGATGAATTCTTCGAGCTGGGCGCGCGCGA
>NZ_LZLU01000227.1:0-4193 GCF_001673415.1 Mycobacterium sp. 1165196.3
CAGGGCGCCGTGCCCGATCTCGCGCCGCTTGGGTGAGCCCACCCGGCCGGTCTCGCCGGTGGAGAACGGCGGGAAGTTGTAGTGGTGCATGTAGCGCTTCGAGGTCTCGGGCCCCAGCGAATCGATCTGCTGGGCCATCTTGACCATGTCGAGCGTGGTGACGCCCAGGATCTGGGTCTCACCGCGCTGGAACAGCGCGCTGCCGTGCGCCCGCGGCACCACGGCCACCTCGGCCGACAACGCGCGGATGTCGGTGATGCCGCGGCCGTCGATGCGGAAGTGATCGGTCAGGATGCGCTGGCGCACCAGCTTTTTGGTCAGTGACCGGTAGGCGGCGCTGATCTCTTTCTCGCGGCCCTCGTAGGTCCCAGAGTCCCCAGCGAGGCGCGCGAGCACCTCGGCCTTGAGCTCGTCGGTGCGCGCGTCACGCTCGGCCTTGCCGCCGATGGTCAGCGCCTTGGCCAGCTCGTCGGTGGCCACCGAGGCCACCGAGTAGTAGACGTCGTCACCGTAGTCCGGGAACGTCGGGAACTCGCCGGCCGGTTTGGCGGCCGCCCCGGCCAGTTCCTCCTGCGCGCTACACAGCGCGGCGATGAACGGCTTGGCGGCCTCGAGGCCTTCGGCCACAACGGTTTCCGTCGGCGCCGGGGCGCCGCCCTCGACGAGCTCGATGACGTTCTCGGTCGCCTCGGCCTCGACCATCATGATGGCCACGTCTTTTTTGTCGCCTTCGCCGACTATGCGGCCGGCCACCACCATGTCGAACACGGCCCGCTCGAGCTGCTCGACGGTCGGGAACGCCACCCAGGTGCCGTCGATCAGCGCGACCCGCACCCCACCGATGGGACCCGAGAACGGCAGCCCGCTCAGCTGGGTCGAGGCCGACGCGGCGTTGATCGCCAGCACGTCGTACAGGTCGTTGGGATCCAGGCTCAGGATGGTCACCACGACCTGGATCTCGTTACGCAGCCCGGAGACGAACGACGGGCGCAGCGGCCGGTCGATGAGCCGACAGGTCAGGATCGCGTCGGTGGAGGGACGGCCCTCGCGACGGAAGAACGAACCGGGGATGCGACCGGCGGCATACATCCGCTCCTCGACATCGACGGTCAGCGGGAAGAAGTCGAAGTGCTCCTTGGGGCTCTTGCTGGCGGTCGTCGCCGACAACAGCATGTTCTCTTCGTCGAGGTACGCGACCACGGCGCCAGCGGCCTGCTGGGCCAACCGGCCGGTCTCGAAACGGATGGTGCGGGTGCCGAAGCTCCCGTTGTCGATGGTGGCGGTCGCCTCGAACACGCCCTCTTCAATTTCAGCGACAGACATGGACGTCCGTACGGCCTCTCTTGTATTCAGCTTTTTCGCGTGGCCACGCGCGAACCGCAGGCCTGACGGCCACGGGTCACCCGCGGGAGGCGCTGAGTCTGAATACGGCTACGGCCATCGATCGAAGCGGCCGACCTGCCCCAGATCCGGAGAGCCCGGCAGCCACTACCGAAGACCGCCCGATGCAGACTGGCTGCTCCCTCGAACGTGCGTAGTGACACGCTGGAACGGCACACGCGGATCTGCGTGACCGCACCGTTTGCTCGGGCCGAACCGGCCCAGAACGTCCTCACTCTACACGGGCGACCCCTGCCCGCCATATCGCTCGGAATTTGCGGGGCCGCGAACGCCCCGGTGGGGGCTGCGTCAGCGACGCAGGCCCAGCCGCTCGACCAGCGAGCGGTACCGCTCGACATCGATCTGCGCGACGTACTTGAGCAGCCGGCGACGGCGGCCGACCAGCAGCAACAGTCCGCGACGCGAGTGGTGGTCGTGCTTGTGCACCTTCAGGTGCTCGGTCAGGTCGGCGATCCGCTTGGTCAGCAGCGCGACCTGCGCCTCAGGCGAACCGGTGTCGGTGCCATGCAGGCCGTAATTGCCCAGGATTTCTTTTTTCTGCTCGGCTGTAAGCGCCACGAACTAACTCCATCAATCGGTGCCGCGAGAAATCTCGTGCGTGGCCGCCGCGGACTGCAGCACACGCCGTATCGGCTGGCGAGTCTATCAGCGGCGGCGACGTCTACCGAAATCGCAGGCCAGCACTGCGCCCTTGACAACATACAACCATTTGGTTGTATGTTGTGCGGGTGACCGTAGATCAGGAGGACCGGGTGGACGCCCTGTTCCACGCGCTCGCCGACCGAACCCGGCGCGACATCATGCGCCGGACCCTGGAAGGGGAACACTCGGTTTCCGCATTGGCGGTCAAGTACGACATGAGCTTTGCCGCGGTGCAGAAGCACGTCGTCGTGCTGGAAAAGGCCGGCCTGCTCACCAAACGACGAAGCGGTCGAGAGCAGCTGGCCAGCGGTGACGTGGCGGCCGTGCGGTCGGTGGCCGCGATGCTCACCGAACTCGAATCCCTCTGGCGGGATCGCATCGCCCGCGTCGACGAACTCATCGCATCCGACTCAAACCAGGAGGACTGAACCATGCCCGTGACCGACGTCCAGCACGACCCGGACAACCTGACGCTGACCATCACGGCGGACTTCGCCGCGCCGGTGGCCCGAATCTGGCAGGTGTACGCCGACCCTCGTCAGTTGGAGAAGGTGTGGGGACCGCCGTCCCACCCGGCGACCGTCGTCGACCACAGCCTCACACCCGGCAGTCGCACGACGTACTTCATGACCGGACCGGACGGCCAGAAGTACGCCGGGTACTGGGAGATCACGGCCGTGGACGAACCGACGAGCTTCTCCTTCCTGGACGGCTTCGCCGACCTGGACTTCAACCCGAACCCCGACCTGCCGGTCTCGAGGAATGTGTACACATTCGCCGAGCACAACGGCGGCACTCGCGCGACATACGTGAGCACCTACTCCTCCGCCGAGGCGCTGCAGCAGGTGCTGGACATGGGCGTCGTCGAGGGCGCCTCTTCGGCCATCAACCAGATCGACGACCTGCTCGCCGCCTGACGCCTGCCGGCGACTCCTGGAATCAGTCCTGGGCCGCGAGGGTGATGCGGGCCCGTTCGGTGTCCCTGCCCATCGCGTCGATGAGGTCGGCGATCGAGTCGAACTTGTGCTGGCCGCGGATTCGGGCGACGAAGTCCAGCGCCACGTGCTGTCCGTACAGGTCGGCGTCGGTGTCCAGGACGAACGCCTCCACGGTGCGGGTACGCCCGGAGAACGTCGGGTTGGTGCCCACCGACACCGCCGCCTGATAGCGCTCGCCCGGGACCATCGCCCCGGGGGCCCCCGCCCCCTGACCGTGGCCGAGCACGGTGAACCAGGCGGCGTACACGCCGTCGGCCGGGATGGCCGAATACATCGGCGGCGCCACGTTCGCGGTGGGAAAGCCCAGCTCGGCACCGCGCCCGTGGCCGCGGACCACCACGCCCTCGACCCGGTGCGGCCGGCCCAGCGCCTCCATCGCCGCCACCACGTCACCGGCGTCCACACAGGACCGGATGTAGGTGGACGAGAACGTCACGGTCTCGTTGCTGTGGTGCTCGGACAGCAGCGACATCGACTCCACGGCGAACCCGAAGCGCTCGCCGGCGCGTCGCAGCGTTTCGACGTTGCCGGTCGCCTTCTTGCCGAAGGTGAAGTTCTCCCCCACGACGACCTCGACCACGTGCAGGTTCTCCACCAGCAGCTCGTGGACGTAGCGCTCCGGGGTGAGCTTCATGAAATCGGTGGTGAACGGCATGACCAGGAAGACGTCGATGCCCAGCTCTTCGACCAGCTCTGCGCGCCGGGTGAGCGTCGTCAGCTGCGCGGGGTGGCTGCCGGGATAGACCACTTCCATCGGGTGCGGGTCGAACGTCATCAGCACCGTCGGAACGTTGCGGGCCCGCGCCGCTTTCACCGCATGCGCGATCAGCTCGGCGTGGCCGCGATGCACACCATCGAACACACCGATGGTGAGCACACACCTGCCCCAGTCCGTGGGTATCTCGTCTTGGCCGCGCCACCGCTGCACGTCCGCCAGCCTACGGCGCGCAGTGGTCCGCCGGGAGATCGGAAGGGGCAAACCGCCGCCATGGTGTCGGGGAACACCCCGGATTAGGCCTGGGTTGCCTAAACTTTCTCGGTGTGAGGCCTGACGAGGAGCGTGGCGGTATCACCGCGGTCGGCCAGGACTACCTGAAGGTCATCTGGAATGCCCAGGAGTGGTCCCCGAAAGACGCACCGCAGAAGGTCAGC
>NZ_LZLU01000228.1:0-549 GCF_001673415.1 Mycobacterium sp. 1165196.3
GCGATCTGATCCGTACCGAGCCTTCGCGGCTGGTGCTGGAACCCTCCGGACAACTGGGCGCGATCATGGCCACCGGCCCACGCGGATCCAACGACGTCCCGGGCAGCCGCATGGCCGCGCGGGCCGCATCGAGCACGGCCTGACCCTCGGCCACCCGGCCCACGTAGGTGTGCATGGACGGGGTGCCCAGGCCCTGATAGTCGGTCATCACGATGGCGAAGCCACGCGCGACCATGGTCGCGACGAACAGCTCCTCGTAGTTGAACATGATGTCCCAGCCACCCGAATAGTGGATGCCCTGGTTGAACATTCGCGACGGGGCGCACTGATTGCCCTGGCCCTGGGTGCCGGGCGCGTAGCTGATCAACGGCCGCGGTCCGCGCCCGGGCCAGTCGTTGTAGGGCTCGAAGTAGGTGCCGGTGACCGCGATCGGATTGCCGCGGGTGTCCGTGCTGCGGTACATGATCCGGGTGCCGGTGGCCATGATCGCGCCCAGTTGTCCGGAGGGTTCCAGCACCAGCCGCGAAGGCTCGGTACGGATCAGGCCCA
>NZ_LZLU01000229.1:0-934 GCF_001673415.1 Mycobacterium sp. 1165196.3
GCTGCCGGTGGTGCGTTACGACAACATCGACGGCCAGGACGTCAACATCGTCGACCCGGCGGCGATCAAGGCGGAGGTGGCGGCGGCGATCGGGGCCGACACGACGACGACCGCGCCGAGCACCACCGCCGTGAAGCCGGATCCCACCACGGTCGTCGACGTGGTCAACGTCGGCAGCATGAGCGGTCTGGCCACCGAGGTATCCCGCGCGCTGAAAAAGAAGGGCTACACCCCGGGTCAGGTCCGCGACCGCGAATCCGGCGACCCGACCTCCACGACGGTCGAGTACGGCGCCGGCGCGCAAACCGATGCGCTCAACCTGGCCAACCTGCTCGGCGTGGACGCGCCGAAGCAGCCCAGCCCCAGGGTGCAGCCCGGACACATCCGCCTGACCGTGGACACCAATTTCACGATGCCCACCTCCGTCGAATCCAGCGGCACCGGGATGGCCGAGCCCACGGCCGTCGCCGGGGTGATCGCCATGCTGGTGTCCGACGACGGCGCGTTCATCACCGGCACCGAGATCCGCATCGATGGCGGCACGCATGCCTGATGGCGGCGACCCGCCGCGCCCGGCTGCGCCGCGCTTGCGATCGCCGCGCAGCCTGATGGCGGCGACCCGCCGCGCCCGGCTGCGCCGCGCTTGCGATCGCCGCGCAGCCTGATGGCGGCGACCCGCCGCGCCCGGCTGCGCCGCGCTTGCGATCGCCGCGCAGCCTGATGGCGGCGACCCGCCGCGCCCGGCTGCGCCGCGCTTGCGATCGCCGCGCAGCCTGATGGCGGCGACCCGCCGCGCCCGGCTCCGCCGCGCTTGCGATCACCGCGCAGCGTGATGGCTAGTTGACGCAGGGCACGCCGCCGCCATCGATCGGCTTGCCCTGATCGGGCGTCGGGTAGGTCGTGGTCGTGCCGTTGTAGTAGTAGCTCTTGGGGT
>NZ_LZLU01000230.1:0-959 GCF_001673415.1 Mycobacterium sp. 1165196.3
TGCCGGCGCCCCCGGCCGCCGCACCCTCGCAGGCCGCATCGGCGCCCAAGCCCGCCGGCCCGTCGGGCGCGGCCCCCGGCGCACCCAAGCCCAAGCCGGCGGGACCCGGTCCGGCCAACTAGAGGTCGCCGCCGAATGACCCCGTCGCAGACGCATACACTCGGCGGTGATGTCCAGCAATGACCCCTCCGATTCAGCAGCCGGCCTGACCGCGGCTATCCGCACCGCCCTGGGCAAGGTGATCGATCCCGAACTGCGGCGTCCGATCACCGAACTCGGGATGGTCAAGAGCATCGACACCGAGCCCGACGGGACGGTGCACGTCGGGATCTACCTGACCACCGCCAGCTGCCCGAAGAAGACCGAGATCAGCGACCGCGTCAGCCAGGCGGTCGCCGACGTCCCGGGCACCGGCGCGGTCAAGGTCACCTTGGACGTGATGAACGACGAGCAGCGCACCGAGTTGCGCAAGCAGCTGCGCGGCGATGCCCGCGAGCCCGTTATCCCGTTCGCACAACCGAATTCGCTGACCCGGGTCTACGCCGTCGCGTCCGGAAAGGGCGGCGTCGGCAAGTCCACCGTCACGGTCAACCTGGCGGCGGCGATGGCGGCCCGCGGCCTGTCGGTCGGTGTGCTGGACGCCGACATCCACGGCCATTCGATCCCCCGGATGATGGGCACCACCGACCGGCCCACCCAGGTCGAGTCGATGATCCTGCCGCCCATCGCGCACGAGGTGCGGGTCATCTCCATCGCCCAGTTCACCGAGGGCAACACCCCGGTGGTGTGGCGCGGGCCGATGCTGCACCGGGCGCTGCAGCAGTTCCTGGCCGACGTGTACTGGGGTGACCTGGACGTGCTGCTGCTCGACCTGCCGCCGGGCACCGGCGACATCGCCATCTCGGTGGCGCAGCTGATTCCCAACGCCGAGATCCTGGTGGTGACGACGCCGCAGCTGG
>NZ_LZLU01000231.1:0-669 GCF_001673415.1 Mycobacterium sp. 1165196.3
GCGCCAGGGCTGGGCGCGCTGGGTGCCGGTCGCGGCGGGAAGGATTCGGCGCTGGCGCGGTCGCTGGCCAAGCTCGGGGTGGGCGCCGACGACATCGCGGTGATCTCCAAGCACGACACGTCGACGTTGGCCAACGATCCCAACGAGACCGAACTGCACGAGCGGCTCGCCGATTCGCTCGGCCGGTCCGAGGGTGCTCCGCTGTTCGTGGTGTCGCAGAAGAGCCTCACCGGGCACGCCAAGGGCGGCGCGGCGGTCTTCCAGATGATGGGCCTGTGCCAGATACTGCGCGACGGGGTGATCCCACCGAACCGCAGCCTGGACTGCGTCGACGACGAACTGGCCGGCTCGGCCCACTTCGTGTGGGTGCGCGAGACCCTGCGGCTGGGCGAGAAGTTCCCGCTCAAGGCGGGGTTGCTGACCAGCCTTGGGTTCGGCCATGTTTCGGGCTTGGTTGCGCTCGTGCATCCGCAGGCGTTCGTCGCCGCGCTCGACCCGCAGCAGCGTGCGGACTACCAGCGGCGCGCGGATGCCCGCCTGCTGGCCGGTCAGCGGCGCCTGGCGTCGGCGATCGCCGGTGGCGCGCCGATGTACGAGCGGCCGCCGAACCGTCGCTTCGACCATGACGAGTCGGAAAAGCGTCAGGAGGCCGCGATGCTGCTGAACCCG
>NZ_LZLU01000232.1:0-1056 GCF_001673415.1 Mycobacterium sp. 1165196.3
TCGCGCTGGGACACCCGGCGGAGCTGGTGACCATCACCACCGCCGGGGACCGGTCGTTGGCGCCCATCGAAGACCTCGGGGTCGGTGTGTTCACCACCGCCCTGCGCGAGGCCATGGAAGAGGGCCGTGTCGACGCCGCCGTGCACTCCCACAAGGACCTGCCCACCGCCGAGGATCCGAGGTTTGCTCTGGCGGCCATACCGGTGCGCAACGACCCGCGCGATGCGGTGGTAGCGCGCGACGGGCTGGTGCTCGCGGAGTTGCCGGCCGGTTCGCTGGTGGGCACCTCCTCGCCGCGGCGGGCCGCGCAGCTTAGAGCATTGGGTCTCGGTTTGGAAATCCGCCCCCTACGAGGCAACCTAGATACCAGGTTGAACAGGGTAAGCAGTGGTGATCTCGACGCGATCGTGGTAGCCCGGGCGGGACTGGCCCGGATCGGTCGCCTCGACGACGTCACCGAGACGCTAGAGCCGGTGCAGATGTTGCCAGCACCGGCTCAGGGCGCGCTCGCCGTCGAATGCCGTGCCGGCGATAGCCGGTTAGCGGCGGTGCTGGCGGAACTGGACGACGCCGACACGAGGGCGTCGGTCACTGCGGAGCGAACCCTGCTGGCCGAACTGGAGGCCGGTTGCTCCGCACCGGTGGGCGCGATCGCCGAAGTGGTCGAGTCCATCGATGAGGAAGGCCGGATCTTCGAAGAGCTGTCGCTGCGCGGTTGTGTGGCGGCGCTGGACGGGTCTGATGTGATCCGCGCGTCCGGTATCGGCAGTCCCGGTCGGGCACGAGAGCTTGGGCTCTCGGTGGCCGCGGAGCTGTTCGAGCTGGGCGCCCGAGAGCTGATGAGCGGCGCGCGGCAAGACCCGACGCGAGGAAATTAGAAGCGAGTTACGTGGGAGCGACAATGACGACGCGAGGGCGTAAGCCGACACCCGGCCGCATCACGTACGTGGGCTCCGGCCCGGGTGACCCGGGATTGCTGACGACCCGGGCCGCCACGGTGCTGGCGAACGCCGCCCTGGTGTTCACCGACCCCGACGTGCCTGAGCCGGTGCTGGC
>NZ_LZLU01000233.1:0-3352 GCF_001673415.1 Mycobacterium sp. 1165196.3
GCGGGCCAGTCGGCCTCGGCGACGAAGGTGGCGCAGTTCCAGAAGGCGCCGGAGGTCACCAACCCGTCGGGTCAGGCCACCCAGGGCGCGGCGGTCACCAACGCCACGGCCAACTCCACGGCGACCAACACCACCAAGGCCCTGCAGTCCCTGGCGCAGCCCGCGGCGCAGACGACGACCAACGCCACGACCCAGGCCGCGACGCAGGCGACCACGGATCCGCTGTCGGAGCTGTGGTTCCTGCTGACCGGGCAGACCAGCCTGCCGACCAGCCTGGGCTCGGCCGTGAACGGCTACAGCCCCTTCGCCAGCCTCTTCTACAACACCGAGGGTCTGCCGTACTTCAGTACTGGTATGGCCAACACCTTTACGCAGATCGCCAAGTCGGTCGGTGCGATCGGTGGGGCGGCTCCGGCGGCGGCCAAGGCGTTGCCTGGGCTTGGTGGTCTGGGTGGGATGTTGGGTGGCGGTGCTGCGGCGGCTCACCCGGTGGCGGCGTTGGGCAGCGCGGCCTCGGTGGGTGGCAAGTTGTCGGTGCCGGTGGCCTGGTCGGGGGCGCCGGCGGCGCCGGCGCTGGGGCATGCGATTCCGGTCAGCAGCATCAGCGCGGCTCCCGAGGCCGCCGGCGGGCCGGGCAACCTGCTCGGTGGCATGCCGCTGGCGGGCGCCGGTGCCGGCGGGCACGGGGTGGCGGGTCCCAAGTACGGATTCCGGCCCACCGTCATGGCCCGGCCACCCTTCGCGGGATAGCTTCGGCCCCAGCAACTCTGGCGCAAAACCAGGACGCGCCCTGTCGCCAAGCACCGGCGGCAGGGCGCGTTTCCGCGTGCCCGGACGTCGCATCCGGGCACGCCCCAGCGAATCTCCAGCGGGCTTTATCTGCGGCCGGATTTTTATCCGCGCTGGGCTTTTCGCGTAGGCGCGGCCCCGCCGCAACCGCCCGCGGACTCACCCGCAGGCGCCGCTGAGGGCACCTCCTGACGGGGTGTTCCCGCAGGTAACCACGGTGCCGGCGCGACGCGTCCCGGGGGCGCCCCGATGGCACCGCCACGGGGGAGCGCGCCGCCGGCGCCTGGCCGGCCGCAGCTGCGGCGGCATCGCGGGAGCGGCGCGGGGCGGCGCGGCCATTTAGCCTTCCGAGCAAGCAAATTCTGATGGTCATCGCCAAGAGATCACCTGCGAGGGGATACATGTCGTTCGAGCCCGGTGCTTCGTAACCATGGACTTCGGGGCATTTCCGCCGGAGATCAACTCCGGTCGCATGTACGCGGGTCCGGGGTCGGGTCCGCTCATGGCCGCGGCCGCCGCCTGGGATGGGCTGGGCGCCGAGTTAGGCAGTGCCGCGAGCGGGTACACGTCGGTGATTTCGGAACTGACCCAGGCGCCGTGGGTGGGGCCGGCCTCGGCGTCCATGTTGTCGGCGGTGACGCCGTACGTGAGCTGGTTGAGCGTCCTGGCCGGGCAGGCCGAGGAGACGGCGGGCCAGGCCCGGGCGGCGGCCGCCGCGTTTGAGGCAGCGTTCGCGATGACGGTGCCGCCGCCGGTGATCGCCGCCAACCGGGTGCTGTTGGCGACCCTGGTCGCGACGAACTTCTTCGGGCAGAACACCCCGGCGATCGCGGCCACCGAGGCGCAGTACATGGAGATGTGGGCCCAGGACGCCGCCGCGATGTACGGCTACGCCGCTTCGTCGTTGGCGGCCTCGCAGCTGACCCCGCTGACGTCGCCGCCCAACACCACCACGCCAGAGGCCGACTCCAACCAGGCCGCCGCGGTCGCCCAGGCCGTCGCCGAGCCGGCGGGCAACACCGCCCAGACGACCTCGCAGCTGGCGACGCCGCAAGCCTTGACGGCCACCACGCAGGCGGTGACGCAGGCCTCGACGACGACGGCGTCGCAGCCGGGACCGTTCACCTGGCTGCAGAATCTGATAGACGGCTTCCTGCAGTCCGGGCTGCCCACGCCGACCAACAACTACGCGGGCCTGAACACCGGCATGTACGGCACCTTGCTGAAGCAGACCACGGGCCTCGCCTATTTCTCGAACGGCATCACCAGCTTCTGGTCGTCGATCGCCCAGCAGCTGATCTCCGGTCCCGGTGGTAGCACGGCCGGTGCCGGTGGTGCCTGGTATCCCACGCCGCAGTTCGCGAGCCTGGGGCTGGGCAACCTGGGCGGGGTGGGCCACGTGAGCGCGATCTCCGCCGGGACGGGGCAGGCCGCGCGGGTCGGGATGCTCTCGGTTCCCCAGCATTGGGCGACGCTGACCTCGTCGGTGACCCCGGCGGCGATGTCCGAGGAGGTCACCCCCATCGAGGCCGGGGCGACCGGCGCCCCCGGCGCGGGGGCCAACGGGCTGCTGCGCGGCATGCCGGTCGGGTCGTTCGGGCGGCGCGGCGCGGCCGCCGGGTACGTCAACAAATACGGGTTCCGCTACAGCGTGCTGACACGCCCGCCGTCGGCCGGATAAGCGGCGGAATCGCAGCATGCACACCCTCACCGTTAGCCGCGGCCGGATTTTATTCCCGGCCTCGATGCACCTGCGCCCGGTCACGTCGGCATCGGCCCTCGGCATCCGCGGCCGATGGGCCCGGGGATCCGACCATTCGCGCAGCTCACGCCCACGATTCGGGCACACGTCGGGGCGGTCGGCCGGCATCGGGCGGCCGGCCCCGACACCCGGCGCAAAGGCGCGCCGGACGGCCGTTACTCCGCTGACCGGCGTAGCGGTGCTCACCAGCGCATTAACGTCATCTACTACTCGACGCATCGATTCGAACATCACAGGTTAAGGGGCATATTCGTGGTGGATTATGGGGCGTTCCCACCGGAGTTCAATTCGGCGCGGATCTACTCGGGTCCGGGGTCGGGTTCGTTTCTGGCTGCGGCATCGGCATGGAGCGCGCTCGCGGCCGAACTCAACTCGGCCGCGCTCAGCTATGACAACGTCATCACCTCGCTGAACAGCGAGGAGTGGCTGGGGACCGCGTCCACGGCGATGGCGCAGGCGGCCGCGCCGTACGCGGCCTGGCTGACCACGACCGCCGCTCAGGCCGAAGAGGCGGCCACCCAGGCTCGTACCGCCGCGGCGGCCTACGAGACCGCCCTCGCCTCCTCGGTGCCGCCCCCGCTGATCGCGGTGAACCGCACGCAGGTGACCCAGCTGCAGGCGACCAACGTGCTGGGGCAGAACACCCCGCTGATCGCGCAGCTGGAGGCGCAGTACGGCGAGTACTGGGCGCAGGACGCGGCCGCGATGTACAGCTACGCGGGCCAGTCGGCCTCGGCGACGAAGGTGGCGCAGTTCCAGAAGGCGCCGGAGGTCACCAACCCGTCGGGTCAGGCCACCCAG
>NZ_LZLU01000234.1:0-13621 GCF_001673415.1 Mycobacterium sp. 1165196.3
CGGCCAGCGCGGCGACACCGCCTGCGGCGGTCAACGCCGGCGGGTAAGCCCTAACAGCTGCGCGTCGAAGAACTCGTCCAGCGCCAGCTGTCCGGCGGAGGTGGCCAGCGCGCGGGCGATCGGCGTCCCGGGCCCGGTGGAGTTGGTGGCCAGGGCGACATCAGCTTTGAGCACCGGATCAACCATTTCCACCGCCCGGATGTCGCTGCCCAGCGGCGACGTCCACAGCCACGTGTGCGGCACGATGGACGCACAGTTGCCCGCCGATGCCTGCGCGAATAACGATGCCACGGAATCAGTTTCGACCTGTGGGTTGACGACGATGGAATGGTCGGCGAAGGCCTTGTCGATGATCTGGCGATCGCGCATGTCGGGCGTGAGCAACGCCAACGGCAATTGCGCGGCCTGCGCCCAGTTCATCGTCGCCGCACCGGATCCCACCATGTCCGCCGGCGCCAGCAGCACGTAGCGCTCCTGGTAGAGCGGGACCAAGTTCACGTCGTGCGCCTCGTCGGGCGCCGCGTGCACGATGGCGGCATCGAGCTCGAATTCGCGCAGGCGCCGGTACAGTTCGCTTGCGGCGAGCCGGGAAAGGATGTGCACCTTCACCAACGGGTGTGCCGAACAGAACGCCGAGAGCACCAGCGACGCCGTCGTGGACGCGGTGGGGACGGTCCCCAACCGCAGCGTCCCGGTGATGCCCGAGCGCACGGCGTCCACCTCGGATTTGAAGGCGTCGTGCTCGGCGAGAATCCGCCTGGCCCACACCACCAACCGCTCGCCTTCGGGCGTGAGGCCCTCGAAGCTGTGCCCGCGGTTGATCAGCGTGACGTTCAGTTCCCGTTCCAGCTTGGCGATCGAGGCCGACAACGCGGGCTGGGATACGAAGCACTTTTCGGCAGCCCGGGCGAAGTGCCGCTCGGAAGCGACCGCAACGAAGTACTCCAGCTGACGGAAGAGCATCCGCACTCCCTCGTATTCGGGCTCGGCCTTCGGGCGCCGATCCGCTGAGGCTAACGCGTTGCCGGCGGGCGGGCCAAGCAAGTCCGCGTGCGCCGGCCACCGGGTTGCGGCGAGGGATCGACACATCCGGGCCGCTCGGCGTCGCGATCCCGCGAGAACCGAAGTATCGGTGCCGCTTTCACGCAGGTGCGGCCCGAGTCCGCTGCCCGGCCCGCGGGACGGCGCTCGGCCACCATGCCCACCTGCCGCGCTGCTGACGCAACTGAACCCGATCGGTGATCGGATCGTGACCGTGGCGAGCGGACCGAGCTGTCATTGTTTGCTGAAACCGGTGGTCAGTGGGTAACCAGTAGGATGTTCGTGTGTTGATCGCACCATCTCGAAGGGTGGACGCTATGCGCCGAGGCGTTCGTTATCTATTTGTTATGGTCGCGATCACGGCGATAGGCCTGATCGCGCCGGTCGGTCGCGGCACCGCCGCGGTGCCGGTACCGCAACCCACCCCCGAAGTTGCCTCGATTTTGCCCGCTAACGGCGCCTTGGTGGGGGTGGCCCACCCCGTCGTGGTGACGTTCACCGCCCCCGTCGCCGATCGGTCGGCCGTCGAGCGGTCGATCCACGTCACCTCGCCCAGCGGTACCCCGGGGCACTTCGAGTGGATCCACAACTCCGTGGTGCAGTGGGTGCCGAATCAGTACTGGCCCGCCCACACCCACGTCTCGGTGGGAATTCAGGCCCTGACGACCGGCTTCGACACCGGGGAAGCGCTGCTCGGCGTCGCCAGCATCTCCAAGCACACCTTCACGGTGAGTAGGGACGGCGAGGTGCTGCGCACCATGCCGGCGTCGATGGGCAAGCCCAGCCGGCCCACCCCGATCGGCAGTTTCACCGCGCTGGAAAAGCAGCGCACCGTGGTGATGGACTCGCGGACCATCGGCATCCCGCTGAGCTCCCCCGAGGGTTACAAGATCACCGCCTCATACGCCGTTCGCGTCACCTGGAGCGGCGTCTACGTGCACTCGGCGCCCTGGTCGGTCGATTCCCAGGGCTACGCCAACGTCAGCCACGGTTGCATCAACCTCAGCCCCGACAACGCCGCCTGGTACTTCAACGAGGTGAATGTCGGCGACCCCATTCAGGTCGTGGCCTGAGCCGCACCGCCCACCTCTCCACCCGCGTGTGACAACCGTCACAACGGCTGAACGGAAGCCTGCACCGCGGGGGTTCGTTCCGGTAGACGACTGGATCTGAACGAGAGGCGGGCCATGACCGATGAAGCGAAGCGCGCGAAAGGCAGCTCCACAGGCCCGATCAGCGCGGTGCGCCGGCAGGTAGCCCACCGCATCAGCGATCTGGACGCCCGCGACGAAGAGTTCCGCACCACCAAGCCCAAACCCGACCTGCAGAGCGCGGCACGCCAACCCGGTCTGCGGCTGCCGCAGATCCTGGAAATCTTTGCCCAGGGTTATGCCGAGCGGCCCGCACTGGGCTGGCGCGCCCGCTCCTTGACCACCGACCCCGGCACCGGCCGCACCAGCGCGCGGCTACTGCCCCGATTCGACACCATGACCTACCGCGAGCTGTGGGCCGATGTCCGCGCCATCGCCGCAGCATGGCGACACGACGCCAGCAACCCCGTGGCGCCCGGGGACTTCGTCGCCACCGTGGGTTTCGCGAGCGCCGAATACCTCACCATCGATCTCGTGTGCGGCTATCTCGGGCTGGTGGCCGTGCCGCTGCAGCACAACACGACCCCGTCACGACTGAAGCCGATCGTCGACGAGGTCGAGCCGTCCGTATTGGCCGCCGGTGTCGGCTATCTCGACCTCGCCGTCGACGCGGCGCTCGGCAGCTCGTCGTTGCGGCGGGTGGTGGTCTTCGACTACCAGCCCGAGGTCGACGACCAGCGCGAGGCCGTCGAACGCGCGCAGGCCAAGCTGTCTGGCGCCGGCATCGCGGTGACCATCGAGACGCTCGCGCAGGTGATCGAGCGCGGACGAAACCTGCCACCGGAGCCGATGTTCACCGGCGACACCGATGAGCGACTGGCCATGATCATGTACACGTCGGGCAGCACCGGATTGCCCAAGGGCGCCATGTACACCGAGCGGATGCTCTGCAAGCTGTGGACCACCGAACTGATGCCCGACTTCGCGGACACGCCGGTCATCAATGTGAACTTCATGCCGCTGAATCACCTGGGCGGCCGGATACCGCTGTCGACGGCGTTCCAGGCCGGCGGCACGAGTTATTTCGTCCCGGAAAGCGACCTGTCGACGTTGTTCGACGACTGGAACCTGGTGCGCCCCACCGAAATGGGGCTGGTGCCGCGGGTGGCGGAGATGCTGTACCAGCGCTACCAGAGTGCGGTCGACCGACTCGAGCTGTCGGGCGTCGAGACGCCCGCCGCCGAGGCGCAGGCACAAGCCGAGCTGCGTGAGCAGGTCCTCGGTGGACGCGTGGTGACCGCGTTCTGCGGCACGGCGCCGCTGGCGGCAGAGATGCGCGCTTTCGTCGAGACCTGTTTGGACGTCCACGTTCTCGACGGCTACGGCCTGACCGAGGTGGGCATGGTGACCAAGGACGGGCGGATCACCCAGCCCCCGGTGCTGGACTACAAGCTCATCGATGTGCCCGAGTTGGGATATTTCCGCACCGACAAACCTTATCCGCGAGGCGAATTGCTGGTGAAGTCGCTGACCGCCACGCCCGGATATTTCAAACGACCCGATGTCACCGCCAAGGCGTTCGACGCCGACGGCTATTACCGCACCGGCGACGTGATGGCCGAGCTGGAGCCGGGCCGGCTCGCCTATGTCGACCGCCGCAACAACGTACTGAAGTTGGCCCAGGGTGAGTTCGTCGCCGTCGCGCGCCTGGAAGCGGTGTTCTCCAGCGCGGCTCTGGTGCGTCAGATCTTCATCTACGGCAACAGCGAACGGCCCTATCTGCTGGCCGTGGTCGTTCCGACCGATGACGCCGCCCAGAGGTTCGCCGGCGACGCCGACGGGCTCAAGGCCGCCCTCGGCGAATCCCTGCGCCAGACGGCGAAACTCGCCGAGCTGCAGTCCTACGAGGTGCCCGTCGACTTCCTGGTGGAGACCGAGCGGTTCAGCGAGGACAACGGCCTGCTGTCCGGAGTGGGCAAGCTGTTGCGGCCAAAGCTCAAGGAGCACTACGGTGCTCGGCTCGAACAGCTGTACGCGGAGCTGGCCGAGAATCGGGTGACCGAACTGCGCGCGTTGCGCGAAGGCGCGGCCGAGCGCCCGGTGATCGTCACTCTCACCCGCGCCGCCGAGGCGCTGCTCGGCCTGGCCGGCGGTCCGCCGTCGCCCGACGCTCTGTTCATCGAGCTCGGCGGCGATTCCCTGTCGGCGCTCACGTTTTCCAACCTGTTGCGCGACATCTTCGACGTCGAGGTGCCGGTAGGGATGATTACCGGACCGGCAACCGATCTGGGTCAGCTCGCGAAATACGTTGAGGCCGAGCGTGAATCGGGCTCCCGGCGGCCGACGTTCGCCACGGTGCACGGGCAGGGCGCGACGCAGGCCTACGCCGCGGACCTCACGCTGGACAAGTTCATCGACGCCACCACCCTGGCCGACGCCCCGACGCTGCCGCACGTGACCGGCACACCGCACACCGTCCTGCTGACCGGCGCCAATGGTTATCTCGGGCGCTTCCTGCTCCTGGAGTGGCTCGAGCGGCTAGCCGGAACCGGCGGAAAACTGATCTCCATCATTCGCGCCGCGGACGCCTCGGCCGCCGCCAAACGGCTGGAGGGTGTCTTCGACAGCGGAGATCCGCACTTGCTGGAGCGGTTCCGCGCCCTGGCCGCCGACCATCTCGAGGTCATCGTCGGCGATATCGGCGAACCCAAACTTGGGTTGGCGCAGCCGACCTGGGAGCGCCTCGCGCAAACTGTGGACCTGATCGTGCATCCGGCCGCTCTGGTCAACCACGTGCTGCCGTACGACCAACTCTTCGGCCCCAATGTGGTGGGCACCGCCGAGCTGATTCGGCTGGCCCTGACGACCCGGATCAAACCCGTCACGTACATGTCGACCGTCGCGGTGGCGCTGTCGGTCGATCCGTCCACGTTCACCGAGGATGGTGACATCCGCACCGTGAGTGCGTTACGGCCGGTCGACGACAGTTACGCGAACGGCTACGCGAACAGTAAGTGGGCCGGCGAGGTGTTGCTGCGCGAGGCGCACGACCTGTGCGGGTTGCCGGTCGCCGTGTTCCGGTCCGACATGATCCTGGCGCACAGCCGGTATGCCGGCCAGCTGAACGTGCCGGATGCGTTCACCCGGTTGCTGTTCAGCTTGTTGATCACCGGCATCGCGCCGGCCTCCTTCTACCAGACCGATCCACACGGAAACCGGGCGGTGGCCCACTACGACGGGCTGCCCGCCGACTTCGTGGCCGAAGCCGTAACCACGCTGGGTGAGCAGATCGCCACGGCCGCTGAGGCTTCCGGGACGTATCGGTCGTTCGATGTGATGAACCCGCACGACGACGGCGTCTCACTGGATGTGTTCGTCGACTGGCTGATCGCCGCCGGGCACGACATCCGGCGCATCGACGACTACGACGAATGGCTGAGCCGGTTCACGACGGCCATCCGCGCCTTGCCGGACAAGCAGCGTCAGCATTCGGTGCTGCCATTGCTGGACGCGTACCGCAAGCCGGAGACACCATTGCGCGGCGCGCCGGCCCCCACCGACGTGTTCCGTGCGGCCGTGCGGGCCGCGAAAATCGGTGCAGACCAAGATATTCCACACCTGTCGGCGGCGCTGATCGACAAGTACGTCGCGGATCTGGGCCTACTGGGCCTGGTGTAACGACGCCTGAGCTAGCCGGGGAGCCCGTGTTTGATCGCGGCATCCTGCTTGCGACCGATGTCGAGGGCGACCGCCGGATCGAGCGGATCGTTGGGCGCGCTGTCGAATTCCAGCGTGACCAGGGCCTTGCCTTCGGTGAAGACCAACACCGTCATCGCCTGGGAGTTGTCCGGTGAGGTGCCCGCAATGGTCACCCCGTTGGCGCCGACGGCAAGCGGTGCCCAGGTCCCGCTCACCTTGCCGTTGTAACTGCCTTGGGTGGTGGCCAATTCGGCCGCTGCCGCCGACGGGTCGGCGGCGATCACGATGGTGTCCCACAACCGGCGGCTGCTGTCGGCGTTGGCGAACAGCTGCGCGACTCCCGGCGCGTTGTTGGGGTTGAGCATGGGTGACTGGGGCGCGGTCAGACCGCCACCGACGTCGTTCGGCTTGATCAACAGGAAGCCGTAATCCGAGGGCTGGCCCGACGGCGGGCCGGTGACCGCGCTGGAACTGGTCGACGTGGGCGAACTCGAAGACGGTGGTGCGGCCTTGTCGGCGCCACCGCATCCGGCGCTCGCGGCCCCCGCCACGATGACGGCAACGGCACAGCCGGCGATGCCGATCCGATCAACTCCCACGCGTGTCCCTCCCACGTGTCATCGGTATCCGGCCTGCACCGCGGCTCCCGACACCGCAGGCGAAATGGTGGTGTAACCCAGGCTTGCTACGAACATATGCCCACTCGGCGCCCGGGGGTAGCACTTTGACGTGCCTATGCTGGCGGGGGTGACAGCATCCTCGCGCAGAAGGAGATCGGTATGACGGCCGCAGCGGCGCGCGCAGTACGGTTCGACCGGTACGGGGGGCGCGAGGTGTTGTACGTGGCGGACATCGAGATGCCCTCCCCCGGCCCGGGTGAGGTGGTCGTCGAAGTGCGCGCCGCGGGGATCAACCCCGGCGAGGCCGGCATCCGGTCCGGGGCGATGCACGAGATCTTCCCGGCTACCTTTCCCTCCGGCCAGGGCAGCGACCTCGCCGGCGTCGTCTCCGCCGTGGGGGCCGGTGTCACCGAGTTCTCGGTCGGCGACGAGGTGCTGGGGTTCAGCATGCGCCGGTCCAGCCACGCCACGCACACCGCGGTTCCGGTGGGGCAGTTGATCCGCAAGCCTCCCCAACTCGGTTGGGAGGCAGCGGGTTCGCTCTACGTGGTCGGTGCGACGGCCTATGCGGCCGTGCGCGCGGTGGCGCCGCAACGGGGCGAGACGATCGCGGTGTCGGCCGCCGCCGGCGGGGTGGGCAGCCTGGTCGTGCAGCTTCTGGTGTTGCGTCAGGCCCGGGTGCTCGGCATCGCGGGGCCGGGCAACGCCGACTGGCTGCGCTCGCGTGGCGTCATTCCGGTCGCCTATGGTGACGGACTCGCCGAGCGGCTGCGCGCGGCGGCGCCCGACGGGATCGACGCCTTCATCGATCTCTTCGGCCCGGACTACGTCCAGCTGGCCGTCGACCTCGGCGTGGCGCCCGAGCGGATCGACACCATCATCTCCTTCGAGAAGGCCGGTGAAGTGGGCGCCAAGACCGAGGGCAGCATGGACGCCTCGACGCCCGAGGTGCTCGCCGAGATGGCCGAGCTGATCGTGTCCGGCGTCATCGAGTTCGACATCGCCGCGACCTACCCGCTGGACCGGGTCGCCGACGCCTACGCCGAGCTCGAGCGGCGGCACACCCACGGGAAAATCGTTCTGCTGCCGACCAACTCACAGTGACGCGGCCGGGCCGACGACGCCGGCCTGCACGATCTTGATGATGACGAAGGCGACCGCCACCACCAGGTAACCCCGCAGGGTGAACAGCCCCGCCCGGCGCATCGGCGACATCGCCGGCCGATCGAGCAAGGCGAGGTTGGGGGTCTGCCAGCTCGCGCGGTCCTGGCGAAGTATCGCGCGCCGCTCGGCGCGCCTCAGCGAGGCGGCATCTTCGAGTTCGTCCACCTCCCCTGGATCCAGGCCACCCCCAAGGGTGCGCACGATGGCCTCCGCCTCGGTCGGGTTTCGGTGTCGCCGCCCGGCGAAGATCATCACCGCGCCGCCGACGATGCCGAGGACCGCGCCGGCCGCCAGCCCCGCCTCGATGGTGCCGGTCGCGAGACCGGGGAAGAAGGTGGTCGCCGTCAATGCCAGTGAGAGCAGCACCAGACACCACACGATGGTCCACGCAATGATGTTCTGCCGCACCGTGTTAACCCAGGGCCCCAACACCGCCCGATCGTTGCACAGCAGCACCAGGAAGACGGTCGCCGAGGGAAGCAGCACGCCGGCTAATGCCTGCACACCCTGGGTCACCAGGCCCAGGATGTGATCGGGGCTGAACGAGATCGCCGCCGAGACCCCGAGCAGCAGCGCGTAACCCCCGTAGAACAGCGGGGCCTCGCTGATCTTCCAGTGCAACGAGTGCCGCCTACCCATGGCATCGCCGACCGCATAGGTGGTCGCCAGCCCGACGGCGTTGGCGCCGATCAGCGACGCATCCAGCAGGATGATGGCGAACAGCACCCCGACCGTTCGACCCAGGTGCTGGGACAACCCCGAGGCGACCGCCCCCGCATCGGTGAAGTGACCCGCGTCGGCGGTCCCGGCCATTCCGAACGCCGCCACCGCCATCAGCGCCGTCGCACCGACCATCACCACGACGATTCCGATGGCCAGATCCGCTCGGCCATAAGGGATCCAGCGGGCGGTAATGCGCTTGTCCACCACGTTGGACTGCTGGAAGAACAGCTGCCATGGCGCGACCGTGGTGCCCACGATCGCCACCACCAGCAGCAGCACCGTCGAGTTGAGCCCACCGGGAAATTGCGGGATCAGGCCGGCGGCGGTGACTTTCGGGGTCGGATGCACCAGCGCCACCAGCGGGATGATCAGCACATTGACCGCGATCAGCAGGAACATCAACCTTTCCCAGCGGCGGAACGATCCGCCGGCCACCACGGCGAACAGCAGCACGGCGGCGGCCGGGACGGCGACGATCCTCGGGCAGCCCAGGAAGCCGAGAGCCAATGACACACCGATGAATTCGGTCACGATGGTCAAGGCGTTGAGGATCAGCAGGTCCCCGACGCTGAAGGCGCCCCAGAACTTGCCGAACCGCTCGAAGATCAAGCGCGCGTGGCCAACCCGCGCCACGGCGCCCAATCGCAGCACCATCTCCTGGTTGACGTACAGCACCGGAATCAGCAGCGCCAGCGTCCACAACAGGCCCATGCCGTAGTTCTGGCCGGCCTGCGCGTAGGTGGCGACGCCACCGGCGTCGTTGTCGCCCACCATGACGATCAGTCCGGGACCGGTGATGACCGCCAGTGTCCGCAGGCGCCGCCAGCGTCCGCTGAACGCCCCGTACGCGCCGGTCCCGTCGCGCCGGATGCGCCCGAACGCGCCGACGATGTCGCCGGCGTGCGCGGAATCCAGCACGGTAGCGCCTGCGGCGCCGGGGGCTGCGCTTTCCGGCGCGGTAGGGGTCCGGCCAGGCGCCGGGGCCCGGCGACCGCCGCCGGTGTGGATCGAAGTCATCGAATCCTCGCTATCTCGAACAGGTTCGCGCCAGGAGGGAGCGGATGGACACGGTCGTGGTTGCGGCACTCAGCGCGCCGACGGCGACGGGCGGCGCTGTGACGCCCGTCGCCGAGGCAGTGGTTCAGCGGTGGTCGCTGTCGGAACCCGAGGCGTGGCCACCCAGCGACGCGGTGACCACCGCGATGGGCATCCTCGAGACGTACAGGTTGGCCCGCTCCTGCGGCGTCAGGCCGGCCCGCAGGTGCAACCTGTTGGCCAACAACCTGCCAGCGCGCAGCATGGACCGTCCACGCATCCTGGACGCAACGGAAAAACGTTGGGTAACAACAAAAGCCATGATCTTCTCCTGCCGAAGGGACCGATCGGCATCGGCATGGCGGTTCAGCCGCGCGGGACCAGGCGAGGGTCAGGCGGTGAAAGAAATGCCGGAACCGGATCGGGACAAGACGGATTTCGGATAGGGACTATCGCCGGGACTCATCTCGCCCTCACCTCCTCACGGCCAAGACACACGCGGGTGTCACCACGTTCACCTGAACGAGAGAGGCAGGAATGGCCCGCGGCACACGCCGCGGGTCGCACCCCTCTCGACGGAGCTTCGGCACTGCACGGCGTATCCGGACCCAAATCAATGGTCGCGACCCGCATCGCCCGGCTTCGCCGCGCTTGCGATCGCTCCCAGATCAATGGTCGCGACCCGCATCGCCCGGCTTCGCCGCGCTTGCGATCGCTCCCAGTCCAGAAGCCACTTGGGCTCAACCCTTAGTCCGGGAAGAGCTGTCCTGACCCGGGGCGTCTCTCGACGTTCGGGGTCAGTGGCCTGTATCCATGCAGACGCCTCACCTACCGAGGTGCTTGCGGGTCCATAGTGACACCGTGGTCGCAGGCTCGTCAAACGCGTAACAACCGCCACCGCACTCCCAGCGCCCGCTCAGGCTGCGCGCCTAGGCTCGTTGCCATGACCACAACGTTGCAGGATGCCCGGGTCGCATCGGTACTCGACCGCATGTATGCCGAGTCGAAGAAGCAGATGTCGCTGTTGCGCGAGCGGCGCGGCACCTTCGATCGGCCGATGACCGCGCAGGAGCGGGCCGATGCGATGAGCGAGTTCTACATTCCGGTAACACCGGAAGCCGGCCGGCTGCTGTATTCACTGATCCGGGCCACCCGCCCGGCCACCGTCGTCGAATTCGGTATGTCCTTCGGCATTTCCGCCGTACACCTGGCCGCCGCGGTGCGCGACAACGGCACCGGCCGGGTGGTGACCACCGAACTGAGCGACACCAAGATTGCCGCGGCCAAGCAGACGTTCGCCGAGACCGGCTTGGATGACGTCATCACCATCCTCGAAGGCGATGCGCTGTCCACGCTGGCGGAATTGCCGGGACCGGTCGACTTCGTCCTACTCGACGGCTGGAAAGACCTGTACCTGCCCGTGCTCGAACTGCTGGAACCGCGCCTGTCACCCGGGGTGCTGGTGATCGCCGACAACGCCAGCTCGGCCGACATGGCGCCCTATCTGGACCGGGTGCGCAACCCCGACAACGGCTACGTGAGCTTCAACTTCCAGGTACGCGACAGCGACAGCATGGAAATCAGCTGCCGCACAAGCGGTTAGCGGCTACCGCAGCGATTCCTCGAGCCACGGCGTCAGCCACTTCACCCCTTCGGGGGTGAGGTGGACGCCGTCGCTGCGCACCTTGATGCCGTCGACCTTGGCGGTGTAGACCCCGTCGGGACACAGCTTCTTGTTCAGATCGAGGATCGCGACGTTCGGATGGTGGCTCACGGTCTTGCGCAACATGGCATTCCACAGGTTGACCCGATCCGGCTGGTCCTCCGGATACAGGCGGCCGTCCGGCTTTTCCCCGCCCCGGCTGTACGGGACGGTGGCGACCACCACGTGGACACCGGTGCCGCCGACGATGGTCAGCGCCCGTTCGAGCTCACCATTAAGGTAGGCATCGAAGGTCGGGTCGCCGATGTGGGTCCACTGCCCCTCGTTGACCCGGTCCACCGTCTCCCAGCGGCCGATGACCAGCAGCGCGACGTCCGGCTGGTCCTGGCTGACCTGCCTCGACCAGCGGATCGGCCAGCCGTCACACTCGGACCGTTGCTCCAGGGTCTGGCCGATGTAGCGGTAGGGAGTGCCGCGCACCAGGCTGCATCCGATGACCGTGTGATCCAGAAACGCAAACCCCGGCGTGGGAGGCAGGTAGTGCATCCAGGTCCACCCGATGGAGTCCCCGAACACCGAGACGGTGAACGGCCGGTTGGCATCTCGGGGCCGGCTCGGGCCGGGCGTTGACGGCGAGACCGCCGCGACCGCCGAGACACCGGGCGGCAGACCGACCTCACGCAGACCGGGCCCGGTGCCCACCGGAACCACCAACAGCGTCACCGCGGCGGCGCTGGCCACCGTCGCGGCCGCCAGCGGCAGCAACGGCACCCGTGCCGGTCGCCAGCACCGAATGGGTTGTTCGAGCAGCCAATACGACACCGCGGCCGCCACCAGCGTGGCCCCGCACCGCACGGCGAACAACGGCAACCCGGTCCACCCGGTGCGTTCGCCGTTGAGCGCCAGGAAGATTGGCCAGTGCCACAGGTACACGCCGTAGGAGATGGTGCCCAGCCACACCAGCGGGCGCACCGCGAGCAACCGGGCGACGAGCCCGCGCTGCTCGAGCGCGACCGGTGCGATCACGATCACGGCCGCCACCGCGACCCCGATCAGCAAGCCGTGCCGGAATTCGCCGCTGGCGCCGGTGGCGTAGTGCGTCGCCGCCGCCAGTCCCACCAGACCGAGCACCGGCAGGATTCGGGCCACCCGACGACCCCACCGGGTGCGAATCATGCACCAGCCGCGGTTCATCGACGGCCAGTCCCGAACCAGCAGGGCGGCCGACGCCGCGCCCACCAGCAACGCCTGCGCGCGGGTATCGGTGCCGAAGTAGATCCGGTCGCGGGTGCCGTCCGACGTCATCACGATCGCGGCCGCCGCGGAGGCCAGCGCGCCCACGGTGGCGATCAGGAACGTGGCGAACCGCACGCCGCCGACCGTGGCTCGGCGCGAGTGCCGCCTCGCGCGCGCGGCGAGCAACAGGGTGACCGCGATGAGCAACACCGGCCAGACGAAGTAGTACTGCTCCTCCACCCCCAGGGACCAGGTGTGCTGCAGCGGCGAGGGCGGGGCGCCCTGGGTGAAGTAGTCCGTCTTCTGGGCGACGAAGCGCCAGTTCGCCATCCACACGAAGGCGGCGATGGCGTCGTCGCGCAGGCCGGTCAGCGACCGGTCGGGCAGCAGCTGGCGGGCCGCGGCCACGGTGAGCACCATCAGCACCAGTGCGGGCAGCAATCGTCGCGCGCGCCGAATCCAGAAGCCGGTCAACTCGATGCGACCGCTGCGCCCCAACTCGTCCAGCAGCAACGAGGTGATCAGGAAACCGCTGAGTACGAAAAACACGTCGACGCCGATGAATCCGCCTGTGACGCCGGGGATGCCGCCGTGCCCGATGAGCACCAGCGCGACGGCGATCGCGCGCAGCCCGTCGAGTGCCGGGATTCCGCTGGCCCGCTCCGGCCGGTCCCAGATCGCCAGCCGGCCGACCCGGCGCACGGGGGCGACCCATCGGGGCCGAGAACGACGAGCCGGTGCGGGGTGGGACCCGCCCGGCTCGGTGCTTTCTGTCAGCGCGCCGTAACTACCATCTCGCCCGGCGCCATGGTTGATGCCGATACGTCGCTGCCCCTCCTGTTGAGTTCAGCAAGCCAGCCTAGAGGCGGGCCCGCCGGATCACGTGGAGGACACGCGAGGTGTTTTCTGTCGTGCTGCGTTCGGGTTTCGGCCCGACGCGTCAGGCCTCGTCGGGCGCGTAGCCCAGGGTGCTCTTGACTTCCAGGTACTCGTGGAAGCCGAACTCGCTCCACTCGCGACCGTTGCCGCTGCGCTTATAGCCGCCGAACGGCGCGTTCATGTCGAAGGCGTGGTTGATCGTCACCCAACCCGCGCGGATCTTGCGGGCGACCTCGCGCGCGGTGTCCAGGTCGGCCCCCGACACGAAGCCGGCCAGACCGTATTCGGTGTCGTTGGCGATCTGGACGGCGTGGTCGAGGTCGTCGTAGCCGAGGATGCACAGCACCGGCCCGAAGATCTCCTCGCGGGCGATCGTCATGTCGTTGGTGACGTGCGCGAAGACGGTCGGCTTGACGTAGTAACCCTTGTCCAGTCCGGCCGGCCGGCCGGGGCCGCCCGCGACCACGGTC
>NZ_LZLU01000235.1:0-20334 GCF_001673415.1 Mycobacterium sp. 1165196.3
AGAAGTTCCGGGCGACCGATCTGGCGCGCGGCACCTGGTCGGCGGCGATCCAGCACGGCGGTCCGGTATCGGCGCTGCTGGTCCGGGCGCTGGAGCGGTGCGAGCAGCGCGACGACACTCGACTGTCCCGGGTGGTCATCGATCTGCTGGGCGGGGTCCCAGCCGAGGGCGACCTGTGGGTGCGCGCCGACGTGCAGCGCCCCGGCAAGCAGATCGAATTGCTCAGCGCCGATACCGGACCGCCGTGCTGGATCGCCGCCGACCAGGTGCCGCGCGCCAGATCGGTCGCCCGGAACTTCTCGCCCAATGCGGCGTCGTCGTCGCCGGCCGGGTCGATCAGCTCGTAGTAGGCGTCGGTCATCGTGAACCTCTCGGGTCAGGGCAGGCCGGCGCCGGGGGTGGTCACCGTGACCGCGTCCAGCCGGGAAAGCCGCGTGCCGGCCAGGCGCTGAGGATAGGCCTCCGTGCTCGACAACAAAAACAGCGTGCGGCGCTGCGGACCGCCCAGCGCGCAGGCGATGGCGACCCGCTCGCCCATGTCGATCCGGTCGGTCACGTCGCCGCCGGCCACGATCCGCTCGAACTGGTGGGCCAGCGTCATCGACGCCCACACCCCACCCTCGGCGTCCAGCGCGATGCCGTCGGGCGGCCCGTCCAGGCCGTCGGCGAAAACCCGTCGGTCGGACAGTCCGCCGTCGGCGCCGACGGAGAACGCGGAGAGCCGCCGGCCGGTCGACTCCGCGACAATCAGGGTCTTGCGGTCCGGGGTGATCGCCATCCCGTTGGGGAAGTCGAGGTCGTCGGCCACGACGGTCGCGTTGTCGTCGGGGTCGAGCCGGATGATGACGCCGCCGTGCAAGGCCTGGCAGCCGATGTAGGCGCGGCCCGCGTCGTCGATGACCATGTCGCCGAGGTTGGCCGGCGCCACGTCCGCGAGATCGGCGATGGTGACCACGGTTTCGCCGTCATAGCGCAGCACCTGCCGGTCCTCGGTCGAGGCGATCAGCAGCGACCCGTCGGGCCGAAAGCCCAGGCCGGACGGCGAATGCCCGGGCAGCGGCAGCGTGGTCAGCGATCCGCCCATGGTCGCGGTGTGCACCGCCTCGCCCAGCATGTCGGAGAACCACAGCAGACCCTCGAACCAGCGCGGGCCCTCGCCGAAGCAGAAACCGTTGGCCAGCGGCTCGGGGATCATCGGTCCCCGCCAGGCGCGTCGCGGCCTGCTTTACAAAACACCGAAAAAGTGTCATGCACCGCGGGTGTCGGTGTCAATCTGCCGATCGGGCGAGCTCGCGGGCCACGGCCTGGTGATAGGCGTCGATCTTGGCGGGATTGGCCTGCATGAAGAGCTGATCGGGCAGCGGGGCGTGCTTGTACGCCTCGATCGTCATGGTGCGGGAGAACAGCGTGACGTCCTGCCCCGGCCTGGTGAAGTGGTAGGAGACCGTGATGCGCCCCTCCATGCCGCCGTTGCCGTCGCGGTCATGGCCCAGGCGGCCGACCGAGGTGAACACGAACCGCGTCGGGCGCACCGCGGCGGCCAGCTGCCAGGTGAAGACCCGGTCGCCGTCGGGGCCGGCCTCCTCCCAGGTGTCACCGACCTTGAGCGGGAGCTGCGGCAAGTTGGCGATGTGCGCGCTGCCGGGGTAGGTCTTGGTCCAGTTCTGCGGATTGGTGACGAAGTCGTACACCGTTTCGGCGGACTGGGTGAACGCGGTCTCCGAGGTGGTGGTCACGATGCCCAATTGGGTTGCCTCCCTAGGCTTTCGGCCGTCTTACCGGTGCGGCGGACCGGCGTCTTGTTAGCCAAGCTTTACAAATCCTACTCAAAGTGTCACGCTGAGCGCTGAGCTGCGAGCGCGAGAGGTGAACGGGATTGACGAAGGCGTCTGAGGAATCCGCGCAGACCGAGTGGACCGTGCAGGGCCTGCTGGACCTGTTCGACGTCCAGGAACACGGGCAGGACAAGTTCACCGGCGAGACCGGCATCGCGGCGGGCGACGAACGCCAGGTGGTGGAGGGCACCCAGGTGCTCGCGCAGGCGATCGTCGCGGTGGCCAAACGCTTCCCCGACAAGTCGGTGCGCTCGGCGCACGCCGTCTTCTCGCGCGCGATCACCGTCGGCCCGCCCATCGAACTGGTTCTTGACGTCGTGGCCGAAGGCCGCTCCACCGCCACCGCGGTGGTCGCCGTGCATCAGAACGGTCGGCGCTGCCTGAGCATCACGGTGCTGGCCGACGTGCCCACCGACGACGTCATCCGTCACCACCTGCCGCGCCCCGACGTCGCCGGCCCGGCGGACGCGCACCACTCGCCGATGCCGATGGTCGGTCGCGAGCTGCGCCTCGTCGACGTCGTCGACGTCAACAGCCCCGACGAGGTCGGCCCGCCGGAGCTCTATGCGTGGCTGCACTACGACCCGATCCCCACGCGCGACGAGTTGGCCAAGGCGCTGCTGGCGTACTTCACCGGCCACCTGGGCATCTCGACCACCATGCGGGCGCACGAGGGCATCGGCACCGCGCAGGCGCACCTGACCGTGTCGACCGCGCCGATGAGCATCTCGGTCGCCTTCCACGAACCTGTGGACTGGACCGGATGGCTGCTCTACACCCACGAGAGCACCCAGGTCGGCGCGGGCATGTCGTACGTGCGCGGGACCGTGCACTCCGAAGAGGGCGAGCTGCTGGCCTCCTTCGCCCAGGAGGCGCTGATCCGCCCGCTGCGCACCAGCGACACGGCGATCGACTCCCGCGCGCGGTTCTAACGCCATGCGGTTCACCATCACCCACCCGATGCACAGTCATCCGTACAACCCGGAGCTGGTGAGCGGGGACGGGATCGGCAAGGTGGCCGCCGCGACCGAGGCGGCCGGAATCCACGGTTTCGGCTTCACCGACCATCCGGCGCCCTCGCAGCGCTGGCTGGAGGCCGGCGGACACGATGCGTTGGATCCCTTTGTCGCCTTGGGTTTCGCGGCGGCGACGACGTCCACGCTGCGGCTGATCCCGAACATCGTGGTGCTGCCGTACCGAAACCCGTTCGTGGTGGCCAAGTCCGGCGCCACCCTGGACCTGCTCTCGGGTGGGCGGTTCACGCTCGCGGTGGGCGTGGGTTACCTCAAGCGCGAGTTTGCGGCCCTGGGGGTCAGCTACGACGAGCGCGCCGAGCTGTTCGAGGAGTCGCTGCAGGTGATCCGGGCCATCTGGACCGGCGACGATATCTCCTTTGACGGCAAGCATTTCAGCGCGCGTGGCATCACCGCGCATCCCCGCCCGGTCAGCGATCCACACCCGCCGATCTGGATCGGGGGCAACACGTCGTCCTCGCGGCAGCGGGTGGCCCAGTACGGCGACGGGTGGTGCCCGTTTCCCGCGCCGCCACAGCTGGCCCAGACGGCCGGCACCGCCGTCATCGACTCCGTGCAAAAGCTCGCCGACGGCATCGACGACCTGCGACGTAGATGCGATGCCGCGCAACGGGATTGGTCGTCGATCGACATCACGTTCACCAACTTCGAGGGCGGCAGCATCACCGACGACGACTTCAACGCCGACGCCTACCTGCACGGCTTGGAGAAGCTGGAGAAGCTGGGCGTCACGTGGGTCAGTGTTCACCTGCCCGGTGACAGCCTGACGCACGCGCTCGAAACCCTCGACCGGTTCCGCACCCTGGTCATCGACGCGGCCTGATGGACTTCTCCCGCGTCGACCTTTCGCCCGAGGATCAGAAATTCCTCGATGAGACCCGGGCGTTCATGGCGGAACACGTCACCGACGAGGTGCTTCGGCGCGATCGTGAGACCGGTGAAAACTTCAGTGAGCCGGTGCATCTGGCGCTAGGCGAAGCGGGTTATCTGACGTCGGATTGGTACCAGGAGTCCGAAGGGGGATTCGACCCGGTGCGCCGGCGAATCTTCCACCTCGAGATCGGTCGCGCCCACACCCCGTGGTTCCACTGGGGCACCACGGCGGTGGTCGCGCGGTTGGTCAAGCAATTCGGCGCGCCAGAACTCGCCGACGCGATCCTGCCGGGCGTGCTGTCCGGGGAGATCCGGCTCTGCCTGGGCTACACCGAACCCGAGGGCGGCTCCGACGTCGCCACCTGCAAGACCCGGGCCGTGCGGGACGGGGCGGGCTGGGTCATCAACGGCTCCAAGATGTTCACCTCGAACGCGCAGAACGCCAAGTACGTCTTCCTGCTCACCAACACCGATCCGCAAGGCCCGAAACACAAGAACCTCACCATGTTCCTGGTGCCGCTGGATTCGCCAGGCATCGAGATCCAGGGCATCCGCACGCTGGACGGTGACCGCACCAACATCGTCTATTACAGCGACGTGCGGGTCGATGACCTGTACCGGATCGGTGAGGTCAACGGCGGCTGGACGGTGATGCGGTTCGCCCTCGACGCCGAGCACGGCATCACGGATCCGCAAGATCATGGCCTGCAGAACATTTCGATGCTCTCGGAGCACGGCCACCTGATGGCCGAGGTGGCCGACGGGGTCGCGGCGATTCTGTCGAGACCCGATGCGGCGGGCCGGCGGCCGATCGACGACGACGCGATCAAATACCGGTTCGGGCGCAGCATGGCCCGCATCGAGGCCGCCATGTCCACCCCCGGAATGTATGGGCGGGTGGCGCTCATCCAGACCATGCGTGAGGTGTCCCAGGAACTGATGGACCTGCTCGGGACGGCATCGGCATTGCCCACCGACACACCGGGTTCGGCGGACTTCGCCGATAATGGTGCCATCGAGTTCATCTTCCGGCACGCCGTGCCCGCCGGCATCTACGGCGGCACCATGGAGGTGTTCCGCAATATGATCGCCCAGCACGAGCTGGGGCTCGGGCGTCCTAGCTACGGGCGCTGACCGGCAGTTCGGCCGTCACTTCGACGCGGGTCTCGTCGAAACTCAGAAACCCCTTGATGGGCAGGCTTTCCGGCGGCGGGCCGGGGTAGCTCCACGCGACGTCGGCCACGACATGGTCGCCCGAGGCGAACGACCAGTAAGTCGCGAAACCTTTGTAATTGCAGTAACTCTCGGTCTCGGAGCGCCGCAGCAGATCGGTGCGCACGTGAGCCGGGTCGACGTAGAGCCGCGGGGCGAGCGCGGTCTCGAACACGATCACCGTGTCGTCGGTGTCCACCAGCGTGGCGCCCTCGACGCGGACGCGCAGGCGCCGCCGGGTCGGACGGCAATCGACGCGGTGATAGGGATTGGGCGGGTAGTGCACGAGCCTGCGCCCCTCTTCCAGCCAGGTGTCGACCGCGTCCCAGGGCACCTGGACGAAACCCGGCGCTTCGGGTTCGGGCTCGCTCGGTAGGTCGCCGACCTCGTCGGCGGCGAAGGCGTAGCTCAGCGGTCGGCCCCGGCGGTGCACCATCAGCGCCCGCTCGGTGTCGATCACCACCCGCCCGTCCTTGACGGCCTGCACCCGCCGGGGATGCGGTTCGACGTAGACG
This sequence comes from Mycobacterium sp. 1165196.3, assembly GCF_001673415.1. NCBI lineage: Bacteria > Bacillati > Actinomycetota > Actinomycetes > Mycobacteriales > Mycobacteriaceae > Mycobacterium > Mycobacterium sp. 1165196.3. The sequence continues at coordinate 5,470 of NZ_LZLU01000235.1, forward strand.
ACGTCGTCGGGGATCGCGGGCGAGAAGCGTCCCGCGGGATCGCTGCTGAGCGGACCCCGCCCGGCCACCAGACTCATGTGTGCCTCCCGGTTGCTTGCCCTCGCTCTAGCCAATCATGGGCGTCACCGCGACGGGGCGTGGGCGCGTTGGATCCGGATGTCGGCCGAGCGCTTTCCCGGTGCGCCGGTGTCGGTGGTCACGCGTACCCCGACGGCCCGGCCAGTCTCGGCGTCGACGAACGCCAGCCTGTTGGGACCGTCCTGCAGGTAGGCGTCTCCCCACTGCACCAGCGCCATGAACACCGGCAGGAAGTCCTCGCCGGCCTCGGTCAGGCGGTACTCGTCGCGGGCGCGCTGCCCCGGCTCGCGATAGGGAACCCGCGCGACGATGCCCGCCGCCTCGAGCTGCTTGAGCGCCCGCGATACCGCCGGTGCCGACGTCGCGATGCGTTCCACGAAATCCTCGAACCGTGTTGTGCCGAAGAACAATTCGCGGACCACCTGGAACGCCGTCTTGGTGCTCAGCAGTTCGAGGACCTTCGACATCGAACAGCCCTCACCGATCGACCACTGCCGGCGATCCTGCAGCCGGTTCTCGAACTCCATCACGATCCCCTTTGGCTAACGCTTGCGTTATCCAGCATATCGTGCTTGTATCTTACTAACGACATCGTTAGTCAGCAGGGAGCTAGGAAAATGTCATCGGATCAGCTGTTCCTCATCACCGCGGCGACGGGCAATACCGGTGCGCCCACCGTCGAGTTTCTGCTCGCCGCCGGGCACCGGGTGCGCGCGTTCGTGCACCGCATCGACCAGCGCTCCGAGGCGCTGGCGGGCCTGGGCGCGGAGATCGTCGAGGGTGACCTGCTCGACTTTCACGCCGTCAGCTCCGCGATGACCGGCGTCAGCGCCGCCTACTTCTGCTACCCGATCGCCCCGGGCAGCCTGCTGCCGGCCACGGCCATCTTCGCCCAGGCCGCCAGCGAGGCGGGAGTTCGGGCGGTGGTCAGCATGTCCCAGATATCCGCGCGGCGTGAGGCGAAAAGTCATGCCGCACAGCAGCACTGGATCGCCGAGCGATTGCTGGACCGGTTCGCCTTCGGCACCACTCATCTGCGTCCGACCTTCTTCGCCGAGTGGCTCAAATGGCAATGGTCGCGCAGCGGCGACGAGGGCGTGCTGCGGCTGCCGTTCGGCACCGGGCGCCACGCTCCCATCGCCGGGCGCGATCAGGGCGGCGTCATCGCGGCCATCCTGCAGAACCCGGCCCCGCACGATCGGCAGATTTATCCGCTGGTGGGCGCCCAGGAACTCGACCACTACGGGATCGCCGAGCAGATGTCGGAGGCGCTCGGCATCGCGGTGCGCTACGAGCCGATCGGGATTCCCGCCTTCGCCGCGGCGCTGACCGCGCAGGGCCGCCCGGAGTTCTTCGTCCAGCACCTCAGCAGCGTCGCGCAGGACTACCAGGACGGCGTCTTCGCGGGAGAGAACAACCTGGTCGAGGTGATCAGCGGGCGCAGCCCGATGACCGTCGCCGACTACGTCGACGCCAACCGCGCCGCCTTCGACCACGACGGCAGCTTCGCGGTGCGCCAGGCGCGCGCGGCGAGCTGAGGCCGCACCGCCGAATCGGGGGCATGCGTGCGCCCCGGCGCGCCGACAGGGTAGGAACTTACCCATGGCGGGACCGGTAGCAGGCGTCAAAGTCGTCGAACTCGGGGTCTGGGTGGCCGGGCCGGCCGCCGGCGGCATCCTGGCGGACTGGGGCGCCGACGTGATCAAGATCGAGCCGCCCACCGGTGATCCGGCGCGCATGTTCGGCCGCATGCTGGGCTGCGATCTGGGTCTGAACCCGCCGTTCGAGATGGACAACCGGTCCAAGCGCAGCGTCGTACTGGACCTGGGCACCGACCCGGGCCGCGCCACCGCCCTCGAATTGCTCTCCGACGCAGACGTTTTCCTGACCAACGTGCGTCCCGGCGCGCTGCAGCGCCTCGGCCTGGACTTCGAGTCGGTGTCGGCGGCCAACCCCCGCCTGGTCTACGGGCTCATCACCGGATACGGCGAAAACGGGCCCGACGCCGATCGCGCCGCCTTCGACGTGGCCGCCTTCTGGTCGCGGGCCGGGGTGGCGCACCTGCTCACCCGCCCCGGCGACACGCCCCCGTTCCAGCGCGGCGGCATGGGCGACCACTCCGCCGGGATGACGATGGCCGCGGCCGTGTGCGCGGCGCTGCTCGCGCGCGAACGCACCGGGACGGGCCAACTGGTCACGACATCGCTGTACCGGCAGGGCGCCTACACCGTCAGCTTCGACCTCAACACCTATCTGATGAGCGGGCAGCCGATCGCGATCGGCCAGCGCGAAACGATGGGCAACCCGTGCATGAACAACTACGCCGCCTCCGACGGGCGGCGGTTCTGGATCGTCGGCCTGGAGCCCGAGCGGCACTGGCCGGCGCTGTGCCGCGCGGTGGGCCGGCCCGAGTGGCGCGACGACCCGCGCTTCGCCGATGCCCGGGCCCGCGCCGCGAACTCGGCCGCGCTGATCGCCGCGCTGGATGACATCTTCGCGACGCGGCCCCTCGACGAGTGGGCGCAGATCTTCGCCGGCGAACCCGATTTCTTCTGGTCGCCGATCAACACCCTGGAGGACGTCGTTGCCGACGAGCAGTTCCACGCCGCGGGCGGAATCGTTTATGTGCCCGACGCCGCCGACGAACACGCCGCCGTGCCGATGGTCGCCACGCCGGCGGACTTCCACGGGACGCCCTGGGCACCGCGTTCTGCGGCACCGGAACTCGGGCAGCACACCGAGGAAGTCCTGGCCGACCTCGAGGCGCGCCGCGGTTCCTGACGGCCCGCCCGGAGCTTTACAAATTTCGCCGGAAGTGTCACGCTGTCCGGTGAGCCGCGTCGCCCCGTGCGGGATGCGGCTCCAGCCCCTGGGAAAGCCCATGACAAGCGCGTGAGACCCGCCAGCGGACCGCGGCGGGTGGTGGTGAGGAATGGATCGATGGTCGCTCCGACGTTCGACATCAGCAAGAGCAGCGCCGCGGAAACAACCCGCGCCAACGGCGAGGGTCTGCGTTACCGACTCGACGTGGTGGCGGCCAGCGCCGTCGATGTCGTGCAATCGGCGGGCGGCTGGCTCTACGACCGGGCGATGGCCGGTTGGGAGGTGACCGTGCTGCTCCCGCGTGGCTGCGACACCCGGTCGCTGCGGATCCTGGGGGTGCGGGCAGTGGACCTCGAGCCGGAGCTCGCCGGGCTGGGGGAGGGCTCGACGAGCCTGGCCGTCAGCGCCGAGGCGTTCACCGCCGACGCCCGGGTGCGGGCCGTGGTCCTCGAGGCGCTGGACAACCGGCTGACCGAGGTCGCGCTGTGGGGCGACGGGTGGCCGCTGGGCGTGGCCCGCGCGACCACCCGGGCGCAGCATCTGCTCAGCGGCGCGGCCCGCATGTTCAAGGGCTATGCGCTTGCGGCGGCGGGCATTCCGGTCACGACGGTCGGCGCCACCGAGGCGCTGCTGTGCGACGTGGGTTCGGGGTCCGACTCAGAGCTGATCCGGCTCGACTAGGCCATGAAGAAGTACTTCCGACACACGCTGCTCTACCTGCACGAGACGATCTCGCTGGGATCCGGGCGAAGTGAGGAGTTCACCGAGATCTTCGCCGACACCTATCAACCGATGATGGAACAACTCGGCGCCCGGCTCTTCGCGATCTGGGAATCCACGCCGTACAACGGTCACTGGCCGCAGGCGACGATCATCTGGGAGATCGACGGGTTCGCCGATTACGCCAGGATCGGCGCCGCGCAGGCCCGCGGCGGCAGCCACGAGGCCGCATCCGGAAAATGGGCGGCATTCCTGGCCGACATCGGCGCCTCGGGGGAGGGTCGCATCATGTACCCCGGCCCCAGCAACAAGACGCTGACCCAACTGCGCGAGGCCAATTTCACTGCGCCACTGGTGATTCAAGAGATCATGCAGACCAAACCGGGCCGCCAGGACGACTACATCCGCGAACTGGAGCGGCTCTACGTTCCCTGGTCGGAACGCACCGGTAAGCGCTGGCTCGGTTCGTTCACCACGACCTTCCGCTACAACGAGGTCATCCACTACTGGGCGCTGGACGGCGGCTGGGACTGCTTCGCCGAGCACTACCCCTCCTGGAAAGAGAGCCCGCCCGCCGAGATCGTCACCTGGATGAGCGTGGCCCCCGCGTTGCGCGACGGCTGGGAGGATTCCATTCTGCAGGCCCTACCGCCCTCGCCGCTGCAGTGACGGAGATACGGAAACCTTTGATCGTCAAGGACTTCAGCTACGATCCCTTCGATGCGGCGGTGATGGCGAACCCGTTGCCGTACTACCGGATCCTGCGCGATCACCACCCGGTGTACTACATGCCGCAGTGGGACACCTTCGCCCTGTCGCGTTTCGAGGACATCTGGACGGTGCTGGAAGTCAACAACGGCACCTTCGTCGCCTCGGAAGGGACGTTGCCGCCGGCATCGGTTCTGGCGCAACACAACAGCGGCCCGGTCGCCGACCCGCCGCTGCACCCGTTGCCGTTCCATGCCATGTTCGACGCCGACCTGTACGGCGAGATCCGGCGGACCCACTCCCGGCCGTTTCGGCCGCGGGCGGTCACCGACCTCGAGGGCCGCATCCGCGCGCTGGCCAACGAACGCCTCGACGCCCTGCTGCCGGACGGGTCGTTCGACCTGACCCAGGACTACGGCGGCATCGTGGTGGCCGCCATCGTCTGCGAATTGTGCGGCATCCCCACCGATCTCGCGCCGCAGGTCCTCGCCACCGTCAACGCCGGCAGCCTCGCCCAGCCCGGCGAAGGCGTGGACACCGGGCAGGCTCGGCCCAACTACTTCGAATACCTGCTGCCCGCGGTCCAGCGCCGCCGCGCCGATTCTTCCGGCGGACCGCTCGACGTTGTCGACGGCCTGCTCGGCTATCACCTGCCCGACGGCAGCGCGCTCGACGACATGGAAGTCGCGACCCAGATGCTGTGCATCTTCATCGGGGGAACCGAGACGGTGCCCAAAATCGTCGCCCACGGCCTCTGGGAGCTCAGCCGCCGGCCCGACCAGCTGGCCGCCGTGCGCGCCGACCTGGAGAACAACGTGCACATCGCGCGCGACGAGATGATCCGATTCTGCGCGCCGGCGCAGTGGTTCGCGCGAACGGTGCGCAAGCCCTTCGAGATTCACGGTGAGACCCTCAGCCCGGGCCAGCGCGTCATCACCCTGCTCGCATCCGCGAACCGCGACGAGCGCGAATACCCCGAGCCCGACGAGTTCATCTGGGACCGGCCCATCCGCCGCTCGCTGGCGTTCGGCCGCGGCCAGCACTTCTGCATCGGATATCACCTGGCGCGGCTGGAAGTGGCTGTGCTGCTACAGGAATGGCTGCGCCGGGTCCCCGACTACGCGATCAACAGCCAAGCCGCCACCCGGCTGCCGTCCAGCTTCCAATGGGGCTGGAACAACATCCCGGTGGAGGTCTGACGTGTGGTCCTACCGGATCATCGCCCCGTATCAGTTCGAGCGCAACACGATTGACGACACGACACCCGAGGTCCTGGCCGACGGACAGGTGCTGCTGCGGTTTTCGGCCGCGGGGGTCTGCGGCAGCGACCTGCCCGCCTTTCGCGGCGCCAAGGGCCGCATCCCGGGTGACGACGGCCGCAGCGGCCCCGAGAAGGACGGCTTCCCCATCCACGAGGTCGCCGGCGAGGTGATCGCCAGCCGGCATCCCGCACACCGTCCCGGCGATCACGTGGTCGGCTGGGCGTCCGGGTTCGACGGCATGATGGAACGCATCGTCAGCAACGGCGAAGGACTGGCGCCCTACGATCCGGCGCTGACCCCCGCCCAGGCGGTGGGGCTGCAACCCCTGGCCTGCGTCCTGTACGCCTGCGAGCAACTCGGCGACCTCGCCGGTCGGCACGTCGCGATCATCGGGCAGGGATCGATCGGGCTGTTGTTCTCCTATGCCGCCAAGGCGGCGGGTGCGCGGCGGGTCACCGGCGTCGACCCGATCGACCGCCGCGATGTGGCAAGGGCATTCGGGGTCGACGACGCGGTGCGCGCCACCAGCGACCGCTGGGTGAGTCAGCTCGATCCCTCCGACCGCGCCGACGTCGTCATCGAGGCCGTCGGCCACCAGGTCGCCACCCTGACCCATGCGATCGACGCCGCCGCCCCCGGCGGCACCGTGTTCTACTTCGGCGTCGCCGACGACGAGATGTACCCGATCAACATGCGGGCGATGCTGCGCAACAACCTCACCCTGAAATCCGGTGTGACACTGGACCGCCGGCGGATGCTGGAGCTGGCGGGCAAGTTCGCCGCCGAGCACCCGTGGCTGCTGGGCGCCTACCTGACCCACACGTTCGGCATCGACGGGGTGCAGGACGCCTTCGAGCTGGCCTGTCGGCCGGACCCCGACCGCATCAAGATCGCGATCGCCGGATGAGCCGACCATGACGGACAGCACGCCGAGCAGTCTGCAGCTGGCGCTGGGCCGCAAGACCCCGATATTCGGCGGCTGGGTCACCGGCCCCACGGCGCTGGGGCCCGAAGAATTCGCCCGCGCCGGTTACGATTACGTCGGCTTCGATGCCCAACACGGCTATCTCGACGACGCCGCCATCGCCGAACTCCTGCGCCGCACCGAACACCTGCCCGTCGGCACCGTGGTGCGCCTGCCCAACGCCGACGCCGCACCGATCGGACGGGTGCTGGACGCCGGCGCGGACGCCGTCGTCATCGCGATGATCGAGTCGGCGGACCAGGCCGCGGCAGCGGTGGCCGCGACCCGGTACCCGCCGCGGGGGGTGCGCAGCTTCGGCCCGCTGCGCGCCAGCCTGGGGCACGATCCCGCCGCCCACGAGTCGCGCGTCGGCGTGTTCGCGATGATCGAGACCGCGGCGGCGCTATCCGGCATCCACGAGATCTGCGCCGTCGACGGCCTCACCGGAATCTACGTCGGCCCGGCCGATCTGGCCATCTCACTGGGCGCCGGGGTCGTCGGCGCCACCCGGCATCCGCAGGTGCTGGACGCGATCGTGCGCGTGCACCGGGCGGCGTCCGACACAGGCCTGGTCACCGGCATCCACGCCGGGGACGGCAAGACGGGCCACGCCATGGCGCAGCTGGGATTCGGCATGATCACCCTGGCCGCCGAGTCGCAAGCGCTGCGGCGCGGCGCCGCTGAACATTTGCGCGAGGCGACGCAATGACCCACGACGACCACGAGGGGATCCGGGAGCTGCTCGCCTGCTACGCCCTGGCACTAGACGCCGGCGACGTCGAGGAATGCGTGCAGCTGTTCGCGCCCGACGGCGAATTTCTGGTCTACGGCAAGACCTTTGCCGGCCGCGACGCGATCGCGGGCATGTTCCGCAACGCGGCCCGCGGCCTGCACCTGACCGGAAGCGCGCGCATCGAGGTCGACGGGCAGCGCGCCGCCGCCCGATCACAGGTGCTGTTCGTCCGCGCCGGCGACCTGCAACTGCGGCCCGCCCTCTACGACGACGAGCTGACCCGCATCGACGGGCGGTGGCGCTTCGCGCGGCGCCGCTGCCGCTTCGTCACGAGCGCCGGGCTGGCCAACAGCCCCGAGGTGAGTCCAGCATGAACCGACCCGTCGCACTGGTGACCGGCGCCGCCGGCGGGCAGGGCTGGGCCATCGCGAAACGCCTGCGCGACAAGGGCTTCGCTGTGACCGCCTGCGACCGCCGGGCCGACGAACTGCGCGCCACGGTCGGCGACGCAGGCGACGACGGCGTGCTCGCCGTCGAGCTCGACGTCACCTCGCCCGAGCAGTGGGACTCCGCCGTGGCGGAGGCCGTAGGCCGGTTCGGATCGCTGAGCACGCTGGTCAACTGCGCCGGCGTCCTGCACCGGGTACCGCTGAGCGAGGAGACGGCCGAAGGCTTCGAAAACGCCTGGCGCGTCAACTGTCTGGGCCCATTCCTCGGAATACGCGCGGCGCTGCAACACCTGCGCGAGGCGCCGAACGCGTCGGTCGTCAACATCTGCAGCACCGGCGCCATCCGGCCCTTCCCGCAGCACGCCGCGTACGGGTCGTCGAAGTGGGCCCTGCGCGGGCTGACCCAGACCGTCGCGGCCGAACTCGCGCCCGCCGGCATCCGGGTCAACGCCGTCTTCCCCGGACCCATCGCCACGACGATGCTGGACGAGGCCACCCAGACACGGCTGGCCGCGGCGTCGATGGTCGGCCGGATCGGCGAGGCCGATGAGGTCGCCGACGCCGTCGCCTTCTTGGTCTCCGATGAGGCATCATTCATCACCGGCTCCGAACTCGTCATCGACGGTGGCCAATGCCTGCAGATCCGATGAGCGACATCTCGATCGGCATCATCGGCGCCGGGCCCGGTGGCCTGGCGCTGGGAATCATGCTGTCACGGGCAGGTTTTGACGACTTCACCATCTTCGACCGCGAGGACGGCGTCGGGGGCACCTGGCGGATCAACACCTATCCGGGACTGGCCTGCGACGTCAAATCGCACCTCTACTCCTACTCGTTCGACCTGAACGCCGACTGGTCGAGGCTGTGGTCGGGGCAGCCCGAGATCCTCGACTACTTCCAGCGCTGCGCCGACAAGTACGGATTGCGGCCGCACCTGCGCCTGCGCACCGAAATAAATGCAGCGCAATGGGATTCGGACACCCAACAGTGGTGCCTGACCACCGCGTCGGGTGACCAGCACCGCTTCGACGTGGTCGTGTCAGCCGTCGGCCTGTTCACCCGGCCGCTGCTGCCCGAACTCGTCGAACAAGAGCCCTTCGCCGGGACCGTGATGCACTCGGCGCGCTGGGATCACTCGATCCCGTTGCAGGGCAAGCGGATCGCGGTGCTGGGCACCGGGTCGACGGCTTCCCAGCTGATCCCCGAGCTGGCCAAGGTGGCCGACACGGTGTACTCCGTGCAGCGCTCGCCGACCTGGATCTTGCCGAAGCCCGACCGGCACTACACGCCGCGGGAGCGCTGGGTGTTCGCCCACCTGCCGTTCGCCAAAAGGCTTTACCGGACCCGGCTGTGGCTGCGCAGTGAATCCAACATCGCGGTGATCGAGCACGGCAGCGAAAAGACCGAACAGTTCAAGGCCGTCGCGCTGGGTTTGTTGGAAAAGACCGTCGACGACGAGGACCTGCGCCGCAAGCTCACGCCCGAACACCCGATGGGCTGCAAGCGGCTGGTGTTCTCCTCGGATTACCTGCCCGCGTTGACCCGGCCCAACGTCGAGGTGGTGACCAGCCCGGGGCGCTACCTGCGCAGGCGCTCCCTGGTCACCGAAGACGGCACCGAACGCGAGGTCGACGTGGTGGTCTGTGCCACCGGGTACGCCGCGGCGGACTACCTCGCCGAGCTGGACGTGTCCGGCGAACACGGAATCACCCTGCGAGACGTGTGGCGCGACGGGGCGCACGCGTACCTCGGCATGGCCGTGCCGGGATTCCCGAACTTTTTCATGCTGTACGGGCCGAACACCAACGTCGGCTCCAACAGTGTCATCTTTATACTCGAGGCGCAGGCGCGCTACATCGTGCGGGCGCTGAAGTATTTGCGGCGCAGGGGCAAGCGTTACATCGCGGTGCGACCCGCCGCGCTGGCCGACTTCGTCGCCAAGATCGATCGATGGATGGTGGGCACCGTCTGGACCACCCAGTGCAGCAACTACTTCCGCGCCCCCAACGGGCGGGTGGTCACCCAATGGCCGCGCAGCGCCCGGGCCTTCTGGAGCATGACGCGCAGGTTCAGGCCGGGCGACTTCCGCTTCACCGCGCCCGCTACGTCCGAGCCCCAGGTGTTCACCGTGCCCGAGCGGGGCAGCCGATGACACGGCTGGACGGCGCCGACCGCCTCGATCCCGCGCTGCGTGACGTCGCGACGACCCGGACCGACTTCTCCCGGGCCGCAATCGAACTCATTCGCACACCGTTCAACGAGCGCCGCCGCCTGGCCGCCGAACAGACCAATGCACCCGGGATCCGGATCGGTGAGGACTGCGCGGCCGGCGTGCCGGTGCGCGTCTACCGCGGCGGGCCCGCCGACCGGGCACCGGTGGTGGTGTACTGCCACGCCGGCGGCTTCGCGCTGGGCAACCTGGACACCGATCATCGCCAGTGCGTCGAGCTTTCGCGCCGCGGCCGGTGCACGGTGGTTTCGGTGGACTACCGGCTGGCGCCCGAACACCCCTATCCCGCCGCGCTGGAGGACGCCGACACGGTGGTGCAGTGGGTCGCCGCGAACGCGGACACACTCGGCGTCGATCCGGCGCGGTTGGCGGTCGCCGGCAGCAGCGCCGGCGCCACCCTGGCCGCATGCCTGGCGCAGCGCGCCGCCGACGGGTCGCTGCCGCCGGTGGCCTTCCAGTTGCTGCACCAACCGGTGCTCGACGACCGGGCCACCGGATCGAAGGCGGAATTTCGCGCCAGCCCGGCGTTCGACGGCGAGGCCGCCGAGCTGATGTGGGGCTACTACCTGGGACCGGCGGCCGCCTCGGCATCCACGGTGCCCGCGCGCCGAGGCGAATTCGTCGGGCTGCCACCGGCTTTGATCACCTGCGCCGAAATCGACCCGTTCCGCGACGAGGCGATCGACTACGCGCTGCGGTTGCTGCGCGCGGGAGTGTCGACCGAGCTGCACGTCTTCGCCCGCACCTGCCACGGCTTCGATTCGCTGCTGCCCGAGTGGCCGGGCTCGCAACGGTTGTTCGCGCTGCAGGGCGATACCCTGTCCAGCGCGTTACACGGCGACTAACCGTCGAATCGGATCAGCTGCCGCACGGCCGTGCCGTCGGCCAGATTGTCCATTGCCGCGTTGATGTCCTCGAGCGCAATGGTCGAGGACACCAGCGATTCCACCGGCAGCCGGCCCGCCTGCCACAGCTCGACAAACCGGGGGATGTCCCGGCTGGGCACCGCCGAGCCGAGGTAACTGCCGATCAACGACCGGCCCTCGGCCACAAAACCCAACGGCGACACGCTGATTCGCACCGACGGCGGCGGCAGACCCACGGTGATGGTGCGCCCGCCGGGTGCGGTCAACCCGATCGCGGTCTCCAGCGCGGCGGGATGGCCGACGGCCTCGACGACCACCGCCGCCTTCACCCCGGCCTCGGCGGCCTGCTGCGGTGTGTAGGTGTCGTGGGCGCCCAGGCGGCGGGCGGCGGCCAGCTTCTCCGGCAACTGATCGACGGCGACCACCCGTACGTCGTCGTAGGTCAGCGCGGTGAGCAGCGCCGCCATCCCGACCCCGCCGAGCCCGACGACGGCGACCGCCTGGCCCGGCCGCGGACGCCCCACGTTCAACACCGCGCCACCGCCGGTGAGCACTGCGCAGCCCAGCAGCGCCGCGACATCGGGCGGCACGTCGGACGGCACCGGGACCGCGCTGGCCCGATTGACAACCGCATGCGTCGCGAAACCCGAGACCCCGAGGTGGTGATACACCGGGTGCCCGGCCCGGCTGAGCCGAATGTCGCCGCCGAGCAAGGTGCCGGCGCCATTGGCTGCGCTGCCCGGTTCGCACGGCGTCAGGCCCTGGGTCGCGCACGCTGCGCAATGACCGCACCGAGGCAGGAAGACCAGCACCACCCGCTGGCCCACGGCCAGGTCGTTGACGCCCTCGCCGACCCGCTCGACGATCCCGGCGGCCTCGTGGCCCAGCAGCATCGGCACCGGCCGCACCCGGTTGCCGTCGACCACCGACAGGTCGGAGTGGCAGATGCCGGCGGCCTCGATGCGGACCAGGACTTCGTCGCGGCCCGGGGGTGCGAGGTCGAGGTCTGTGACGGCGATCGGGCGCGACTGGGCGTAGGGCCGGGGTGAGCCGATGTGCTCCAGGACCGCGCCCCGTATTCCAGACATGCTGGAATACAACCATGGCTTCAGGTCCTGCGATTCCCTCCGCACCCGACGGGTTGACGAGCCGGGACTTTCCGGTGCGCTGGCCGGTCGGAACTCGGTGGGCCGACAACGACATGTTCGGTCACCTCAACAACGCCGTGTACTACCAGCTGTTCGATACAGCTATCAACGGGTGGATCAACACCAGCACCGGGATGGACCCGCTCACCACGCCCGCGCTGGGCATCGTCGCCGAGTCGGGCTGCCGCTACTTCTCCGAGCTGCATTTCCCGGATGGCCTCGCCGTGGGGCTGGCGGTGACGCGTCTGGGTCGCAGCAGCGTCACCTATCGGCTCGGGGTGTTCCGCTCTGCCGAGCAAGACGAGGCCCAACCTGTCACCGCGCTGGGGCACTGGGTGCACGTCTACGTCGATCGCGCCACCCGCAAGCCGGTGCCGATTCCCGACGCCGTCCGCGCGCTGCTGGCGACGGCCCTCGTGGACCGCTAGTCGAGACTGCGAGTGCGGCGTTGGCGCGGCAGCTCGCCTTAATTTCCGGTCTCCACGGCGATCCCATTGAGCAGATCCCGAAGCGCTGCCATGTTTTCCTTGGCTTCACGCGCTGGATCGGCAGCGCGAGCGACATGCATCGCCGCCTCGCACATCGCTCCGTGAATCAGATGCGCCAGCGGGTCAACTCGCTGAGGCTTGAGATGGCCATCGGCTATCGCCTGCCTTAACCCCTCCCGTAACAGCGAGGTGACGTGGCGGTCCTCGAGTTCACGCATATGCTGCCACCCCAAAACGGCTGGCGCATCGATGAGTGTGATTCTCTGAACCCCAGGGTCCGAGATTGCGTCGAAAAAGGCCTGGCACCCTTGAAGGAGGTTGCGCCAGCTGTTGCGGGCGCTTGCCTTGGCCAAAACGGTGTGCCCGATCGCGCGTTGTTCACCTTCATAGACCGCGGCGAATACGGCTCGTTTGCCATCGAAGTGATGATAAAGCGCTCCTTTCGTCACACCGGCGTTCTCGACGACAGCGTCGAGCGACGTGTTGTCAAAACCATCCTCTGCGAACGAACGACGCGCGGCCGTCAGGATCTGATCGATGGTCGCGCGGGTCCGCTCCGCGTGCGATCGCGGCTTTGTCATCCTTCCAGCATAGCTGGGACGTACTTGCAGTACGTACCTTCAGTATGTATATACTTTCGCTGTGGAAGTTCGAAGCCACGTCTGCCCTCTGTGCGAGGCTGGATGCGGATTAAAGAGCACAGTTGATGCAGGCCTCGTCACGACGGTCCGCGGCAATCCCGACCACGTGGCCAGTCGGGGGCACCTCTGCCCGAAAGCGTTCGGGCTCAGCGAACTACACCTCGATCCTGATCGCCTACTCACTCCGCTGGTGCGTTCATCCACGGGCCAACTCCAGCCAGCGACATGGGATGTGGCCTTCGATGTAATTGGCGAGCGACTTCCAGCCATCATCGGCCGCGATGGAGCCGACGCCGTAGCGGTGTACCTGGGAAACCCCGTGGCGCACGACTTCGCGACGACCCTGTACAGCCAGGCGTTGGTGCGACTGCTCCGGACGCGGAACTACTACACAGCCAACACCGTCGACGCCATGCCGAAATTCGTGTCATGCCTATTGATGTTCGGCGACATGTACACCGTGCCGGTACCCGACGTCGACCGCACCTCTTATCTGCTGATACTGGGCGCCAACCCGCTGGTTTCCAACGGCAGCCTGTTAACGGCGCCGGGCATGAAGGCCAGGCTTCGGGACATGAGGCGTCGTGGTGGGCGAATAGTCGTCATTGATCCCAATCGCACTCAAACCACTGATGAGGCCGACGAGCACCACCGGATTTGGCCGGGCACAGACGCATTGCTGCTTTTCGCGCTCGTGCACGTCTTGTTCGACGAGGGCAGGACTGACATCGGGCGGCTGAGCCCTTTCGTGCGCGGCGTCGAGGAAATCGAACAGATCGCCCGCGATTTCGCACCGGAAACCGTTGCAGCGCAATGCGGTATCACCGCCAATGAGATCCGCCGGCTCGCGCGCGATCTAGCTGCTGCGCCGGCCGCCGCGGTGTACGGGCGCACCGGGACATGCACCTCACCGTTTGGAACAATCACGAGCTGGCTGATCGACGTCCTGAACACTCTCACAGGAAACCTCGACCGCCCCGGCGGAGCGATGTTTGCGCGCCCCGCTGCTGACCTGCGAATGCTCTCACCGCGGCGCCGCATGTCACTGGGCCGTTGGCACAGTCGTGTTCGCGGCGCCCCCGAGTCACTCGGCGAGCTGCCCCTGGCTTGCCTCGCCGAAGAGATCGACACACCCGGTGCCGGCCAAGTAAAGGCGCTCATCACGGTGGCCGGCAATCCTGCGCGTTCTGCGCCGGACAGTGCACGGCTCACCGCTGCCCTGCACAGGTTGGAGTTGATGGTCAGCATTGATCTGTACCGCAACGAGACAACCCGTCATGCTCACGTCGTGTTGCCGGCGCCGTCACCGCTGACCAAACCGCACTACGACTTGTTTTTCAACCACTTCGCGATCCGAAGTCCAGACCGTTCGGCTGTGGGCACAGTTCCGCCACGCCCAGCGGCGCATCGGCGGTGTTGTACGGACCGGCCCGCAACAGATAGTCGAGCAGTCGTTCAGGGCCGCGAACACCTGGCTGATCGCCATGCGAGTCGAGCTGTGCTCCAGCGCAATCAGAGAGCGTTCGCGCCATCGACGCTGCGACCATGTCGTCGATTGCGTCGAGATCCGCCTGGGGGCCTTGTCCGGTAATGACCGCGACCAGTCGCAGAATTGACTGCCAGTCGGGTCTCTCGTCGGGTTCTTGCGGCAGCACCGGTTCGGTGTAGGTTGCGGTGTTTCGGATCGCGAAGTGGTTGAAAAACAAGTCGTAGTGCGGTTTGGTCAGCGGTGACGGCGCCGGCAACACGACCCGC
>NZ_LZLU01000236.1:0-33513 GCF_001673415.1 Mycobacterium sp. 1165196.3
GCGCGGGAGCCCACGCCGCCCCGGCACCGGCCCCGGAGCCGCCCCCCGAGCAGAACCCGCCGGGTTGACCCGCGGCATGTGGATCGGTTGGCTCGAGTTCGACGTACTGCTGGCCGACGTGCGGTCCCTCAAACAGAAGCGGTCGGTGATTCGTCCCGTGGTCGCCGAGTTGCAGCGCAAGTTCAGCGTGTCGGCGGCCGAGGTGGGTTCGCATGACTTGTACCGGCGAGCGGGCATCGGCGTCGCCACGGTGTCCGGGGACCGCGGTCATGCCGTCGACGTCCTGGACGCGGCCGAGCGGCTGGTGGCCGCGCATCCCGAATTCGAGCTGCTGTCGGTGCGGCGCTCGTTGGTGCGCAGCGAGGATCTCGGCTAGCTAGCCGTCGCGGCCTTCGCGCTTGCGGCCCAACGGCATGGGCGCGACGACGCCGGGTGCGAGCCGGCGCGTGAAGATCAGGAAGGCGGTGTGCCCACGCATCGAGTGCTGCGGCCGGACCGCGAGACCGACGACGTTCCAGCCGCGCTGCAACGTCTCCCACGACCGCGGCTCGGTCCAGCACTGCTGTTCCCGCAGGGCCTCGACCGCGCGCGACAGCTGGGTGACGGTTGCCACGTAGATGATCAGCACGCCGCCGGGAATCAGCAGCCGCGCGACCGACTCCAGCACCTCCCACGGCGCGAGCATGTCGAGCACGGCGCGGTCGAAGGATCCGTCCGGCAGCTCGGAGTCGGAGACGTCGCCGATGATCAGCTGCCAGTTGTCGGGCGCCTGGCCGCCGTGGAACACCGACACGTTGCGTTCGGCGTGCTCGGCGTGATCGGCGCGCAGCTCGTAGGAGGTCACCCGGCCGTCGGGCCCGACCGCGCGCAGCAGCGAGCAGGTCAGCGCGCCGGAGCCGGCGCCGGCCTCGAGCACCCGCGCGCCCGGGAAGATATCGCCCTCGTGCACGATCTGGGCGGCGTCCTTCGGGTAGATCACCTGGGGTCCGCGCGGCATCGACATCACGTAGTCGATCAGCAGGGGCCGCATCACCAAGTACACGGCGTTGTTGCTGGACTTGATCACGCTGCCCTGCTCGAGCCCGATCAGCGCGTCGTGCGGAATCGCCCCGCGATGGGTGTGGAACTCGGCGCCCGCGGTGAGCACCACGGTGTAGTGCCGACCCTTGGCATCGGTGAGCTGGACACGCTCGCCCTCGGTGAACGGGCCGGATACGGACACGCGGTCTAGCGTGCCAGCCGACTCGCCGCCGCAGGTGCTTGGGGGTTGTCGGCGCCCGGTCCTAGGCTGCCGACATGATCGTCCAGCCCGAGGCGCCCCTGTCTGAGGCGCCCCAGCCGGAGATGCGCCCGGCGGGCCAGGTGTACCGCCCGGCCCTGTCGCCGTCGCGGGCCGCGGACTTCAAGCAGTGCCCACTGCTGTACCGGTTCCGGGCCATCGACCGGCTGCCCGAGGCCCCGTCGCCGGCGCAGTTGCGCGGCTCGCTGGTCCATGCCGCCCTGCAGCAGCTGTACGGCCTGCCCGCCGAACAGCGTGGCCCCGACACCGCCATGGCGTTGGTGGAGCCCGCCTGGGACCAGGTCATCGGGGCGACGCCCGAGCTGGCCGCCGACGTGGATCCCGGGCAGCGCGCCCAGTTACTGGCCGAGGCGCAGGCGCTGCTCGCCGGTTACTACCGGCTCGAGGATCCCACTCGCTTCAACCCGGAATGCTGCGAGCAGCGCGTCGAGGTGGAACTCGCCGACGGCACCCTGCTGCGTGGCTTCATCGACCGGATCGACGTCGCCGCCACCGGCGAACTGCGGGTGGTCGACTACAAGACCGGCAAGGCGCCACCGGCCGCCCGGGCCCTGGCCGAGTTCAAGGCCATGTTGCAGATGAAGTTCTACGCGGTGGCGCTGTTGCGTTCGCGCGGTGTGCAGCCCACCCGGTTGCGGCTGATCTATCTAGCCGACGGACAGGTGCTGGACTACACGCCGGATCACGATGAGCTGCTGCGCTTCGAGAAGACGTTGATGGCGATCTGGCGGGCGATCCAGTCCGCCGGGCACTCCGGCGATTTCCGGCCCACTCAGTCGCGGCTGTGCGACTGGTGTCCCCACCAACAGCACTGCCCGCTCTTCGGCGGCACCCCGCCGCCCTACCCGGGCTGGCCGGAAACCCTTGTCGTGCAGAACGATTCACATCCCACTGAACCGGCCGCCTAAGCCTGGCCGTCCAGCGGCGAGAGCTCCTGCAGCATCGTGGGAATCAGCTCGCTGACGGTGGGATGGATGTGCATGGTGCGCGACAGCGTGGTGTAGGGCGCCTTGGCCGACATCACGTCCAGGATGGCGTGGATGGCCTCGTCACCGCCGACCCCGAGGATGGCGGCACCCAGGATCTCCTGGGTGCCGGCGTCCACCACGACTTTCATGAAGCCTTGTGTCTCACCCTTTTCCACCGCCCGGCCGACCCGGGTCATCGGCCGCTTGCCGACCAGCGCCTGGCGTCCCGACGAGCGGACCTGATCGACGGTCATGCCGGCGCGCCCCAACGGCGGATCGATGTAGAGCGCGTAGGTGGTGATGCGGTCACTCACCCGGCGCGGGTCCTCGTCCAGCAGGTTGGCGGCGACGATCTCGAAATCGTTGTAGGAGGTGTGGGTGAATGCGCCCTTGCCGTTGCAGTCGCCCATCGCCCAGATGTGTTCGACGCTGGTCTTGAGCTGATCGTCGACCACGATGTAGCCGCGGGCATCGGTCTGCACCCCGGCCGCGTCCAGGCCCAGGTCGTCGGTATTGGGTCGCCGGCCCACCGCCAGCAGCAGGTGACTTCCCTGAACGGGCGCGGCGCCCTCACCAGGGGTCAGCTCGAACCCGTTGCCGTTCTTGGCTATTCGCACATCGTCCGCCCCGACGATGACGTCGATGCCCTCGGCGCGCAGGATTTCTTCGATGGTGGCCGAGACGTCCTCGTCCTCGCGCGACGCCAGCCGCGCGCCCCGTTCGACGACGGTCACCCGGGCCCCGAACCGGCGGTACATCTGCGCGAACTCGAGCGCGATGTAGCTGCCGCCGACGATGACGAGATGCGTTGGCACAGTGTCGAGTTCGAGGATCGACACGTTGGTGAGGAAGTCGACGTCGGACAGGCCCGGGATGTCGGGCACCACCGCACGCCCGCCGACGTTGAGGAAGATACGGTCGGCGCTCAGCTCATCGTCACCGACCCGCAGCGTGTGCGGATCCCGAAAGACCGCGTGCCCGCGAAAAACGGTGCAGCCCTTCATGCCCTCGAGCCAATCCTCGACGCCCTTGCGGTCGCCCAGCATGATCTCGTCTTTGCGTGCCTTGACCTTGACCATGTCCACGCTGACCGGCCCGGTCCCGACGCCGTATTCCGCGCCGCGGCGCGCCAGATGGGCGGCGTGCGCTGAGGCCACCAGCGTCTTGGTCGGGATGCACCCGGTGTTGACGCAGGTGCCGCCGATCAGCTTGCGCTCGATCAAAGCGACGCGCTGTCCCGCAGCGGTCAGCCGGCCCGCCAACGGCGGGCCGGCCTGCCCGGCCCCGACAATGATCGCATCGAAATGCGCTGTCACTTAACCGCCGTCAGCAGGTATTCGGTCAGCAGGTGGCCCGTCGCCGCCGCGATGGCGAACCCGCCCACGATCGCGACGGCGTCCTCGAGCAGCGCGATGGGCAGGTCCCTGCCACCCGTCGCCGCTACCAGTCGCTTGCGCGCCTGGTAGCCGCCGAGGGTACCGAGCACCGCACCGATGACACCGGCGCCCAGCGCGGTGAACGTCCAGTGCGGCCAAGCGCCCAGCGCGGCGCCCGCGAGCCCACCGGTGACGATCCGGGCCGCGAAGATCGGCGCCGCGGTGCGCGCCGGCGTCTTGGGCAGCTTGTCGTTGATCAGTTCGCCGATCGCCAGGACGGTGAAGATGATCACCGCAATGATGTTGGTCAGCCAACTCGCCCAGGTGCCGTGCAGGTCGATCCAGCCGATGTAGGCGGCCCAGGCCACGACGGCGGGCGCCGTCAGCGACCGCAGCCCGGCCACGACGCCAATCAGTAAAGCCAACAAGACGAGCAGCGCGTGTGTCACGGAAACCCTCCTGGGAGACGAACAGCCGGCGACCGATGCAGGGACGGCCCATTCGCCAACCCGGGCAGTCCCCCGAGGCGGACGCTAACACAGCCGCGGGTCTTACACCGCGTACGAATCAGAACCGGCAAAACCTGATGTCGGACGCCAGGATCGCCTTCGCGCCGATGGCGGACAGCTCGTCCATGATCTCGTTGACGCCCCGACGCGGCACCAGCGCGCGGATGGCAACCCAGTCCGGATCGGCCAGGGGCGCGATGGTGGGCGACTCCAGCCCCGGCGTGATCGCCGTGGCCTTATCCAGCACCGAACGGGGGCAGTCGTAATCGAGCATCAGATACTGCTGGCCGAACACCACGCCCTGGACCCGCGCCACCAGCTGATCGCGCGCCGCCTGCGTCCCCGCGTTGCTGTTCGAGTCGCTTTCGATCAGCACCGCTTCCGAATCGCACAGCGGGTTGCCGAAGGCGACGAGGTTGTGCAGGCTCAGGGTGCGCCCGGAGCCCACCACGTCGGCGATGGCGTCGGCCACGCCGAGCTGCACCGAGATCTCCACCGCGCCGTCGAGCCTGATTACGGTCGCCTCAATACCACGCCCCGCCAAGTCTTTTCGGACCAGATTGGGGTAGGCGGTGGCGATCCGTTTGCCGGCCAGATCGGCGATCTTCCAGTCGCGCCCGGCCGGTGCGGCGTAGCGAAAGCTCGACGAGCCGAAGCCCAGCGCCAGACGCTCGCGCACCGGTGCGTCGGAATCGCCCACCAAGTCCCGGCCGGTGATGCCCAAATCCAGCTCCCCCGAACCCACGTAGATGGCAATGTCTTTGGGCCGCAGGAAGAAGAACTCGACCTGGTTCGCCGGGTCGATGACGGTCAGGTCTTTGGGATCGGTGCGACGCCGGTAACCGGCCTCCGTAAGGATCTCGCAGGCCGGGTCGCTGAGCGTGCCCTTGTTGGGGACCGCAAGCCGCAGCATGGTCATAGCTTCCGATACACGTCGTCGAGGGTCAGGCCACGCGCCACCATCAACACCTGCGTCCAGTAGAGCAACTGGCTGATCTCCCCGGCCAGCGCGTCGTCGGATTCGTGTTCGGCGGCCAGCCACACCTCGCCGGCTTCCTCGAGGATCTTCTTGCCCAGGCCGTGCACGCCGCCGTCGAGCGCTGCGACCGTCGCGCTGCCGGCCGGCCGAGTGCGGGCGCGCTCGCCCAACTCGGCGAACAGATCCTCGAAGGTCTTCACGGCCAGCGATTGTTTCACGCCACCGCGAGCAAAGTCACGGCGGTTTAGCCCCGGCGGCGTCCTCGCGGGTTCGTCAGTCGAATCCGGCGAGGGTGAGGCGCAGCGCCGCCTCCAGCTGCACGTGGAACGCCGGGCCTTCGGCGACGTTCGAGGTCAACCAGCCGTCGAGGACGAATTTCACTGTGGCCAAACTGGTGTGGACCAACAACGCGGGTCGGATGTCGGACGCCGAATCGACCCCCATCCGGCAGGCAACCTGTTCGATCAGCCTGCCGTGATCGGTTGCGCTGACCAAGACGGACTTGCTCAACAGATGGGGCGCGGTCGCGACGGCCAGTCGCCAGGTATCGAGGTCGTCGACCTCGCTGACATCTTTGGCGTGCGTGACGAACAGCTGAATCAACGCTTCGACCGGTGACTCATGGGGCGGCCTGGTGCTGTAGGAACCCACGATCTCTGCGGCGGCCTCCCGGACGGGATCGACCAGCAGGCCCTCCTTGGTGGGCGCGTACCGGAAATACGTGCTGATGGAGATTCCGGCGGCCGCGGCGATGTCCTCGGTCGTCACCGCCTCGAAGCCGCGCTCGGCGAACAGCCGGTGGGCGGTCTGCTGGATCTGGGACAGCAGTTCAGCACGGCGTCGGTCACGCAACGATATGTTTGCTGAGGGCATGCCATCACCTTCGTCAATCCGACATTAGAACCCCACGGCGCCGTTTACCGACGAACTCAGATGAGTGACTCTACACTATTGAAAGTCCCTATCAAGTAGGCTAGTGTGATGCAGCACACACCAATGAGCTGCGGAGATCTGGGACTTGTTGACACTATTTTAATAAGAATAGCGTTCAACCGTTGCCCGACGTTCTCCGCTCGGCACTCAGGACTTAGGGGCGGGAAGAGGGCCGATGACAGCGGTAGCTGGTACGCGATGACTTGCACCATGGGTTTGCTAGGCGGTCCGCGGGTCACGCCGCTATGACGACGACCGAGTTCGATGGCGTCACCGCTATCCGGAACTGGTCCGTCGGGTATGTCAAACGCCACCCGGTCGCCTCGCTGACGACGGTAGGTGAACAGTTCGTGCTGGGTGTGCGAACCGCCCAATATTTCTTCTACGACCTGGCGACCGGGCGGTTCCAGTGGCACGAGTTCGTCCGGCAGGGCGCTTTCATGGCCGGCACCGCCGTGTTGCCGACGATCCTGGTGTCCCTGCCGATCAGCGTCACCTTGTCCATCCAGTTCGCCTTGCTGGCCGGCCAGGTGGGTGCCACGTCGCTGGCCGGGGCGGCCAGCGGGCTGGCGGTCATCCGGCAGGGGGCGTCGCTGGTCGCCGCGGTGCTGATGGCCTCGGCGGTCGGCTCGGCCATCACCGCGGACCTCGGTTCGCGAACGATGCGCGAAGAGACCGACGCGATGGAGGTGATGGGCGTCTCGGTGATCCGCCGCCTGGTGGTGCCCCGTTTCGCCGCGGCGGTAATGATCGGCGTGGCCCTCACCGGCGTGGTGTGCTTCGCCGGATTCTTCGCGAGCTACATGTTCAACGTGTACTTCCAGAACGGGGCGCCGGGCAGCTTCGTGTCGACGTTCGCGTCGTTCGCCACGACCGGCGACATGATCCTGGCGCTGATCAAGGCCATCGTGTTCGGCGCCATCGTGGCGATCGTGTCCAGCCAGAAGGGCCTGTCCACCAAGGGCGGGCCGACCGGCGTGGCGAATTCGGTGAATGCCGCTGTGGTGGAGGCGATTCTGCTGCTGATGATCGTCAACGTTGCGATCAGCCAGCTCTACATCATGTTGTCGCCGCGGACGGGGCTGTGACATGACGGCCTCCGCTTATCAACCGTTCGCACCGATTTCGGTCCCCCTCGTTCGGCTCTACCGCCGCGGCAAAGTGCCGGTCATCCGGCTCGGCCACCTCCTGGTCTTCTTCGTCCGGGCCGCGGTCGCGGTGCCGCTCGCCCTGCGCCAGTACCGCGCCGAATTCCTGCGGCTGCTGTCGAACATCACCTGGGGCAACGGCTCGATCGTGGTGGGTGGTGGCACGGCCGGGGTGGCCGTGGTGCTCGGCATGACGGTCGGCGCGCTGGTCGGCATCGAGGGGTACAACTTCCTGGATCTGCTCGGTCTGGGGCCGGCCACCGGGTTCGTCTCGTCGTTGGTCAACACCCGTGAGCTGGCTCCCCTGATGGCGTCGCTCGCCTTCGCCATGCAGGGCGGCTGCCGCTTCACCGCCCAGCTGGGATCCATGCGGATCGCCGAAGAGATCGACGCGATGGAATCGATCGCCATCCGCCCGATCCCCTACCTGGTGACCACCCGGCTGATCGCGTCGGTGGTGGCGATCGTCCCGCTGTACGCCGCGTGCCTGGCGATCGGATACCTGAGCACCCAGATCGTGGTGGGCCTGGGCAGCGGCGGCTCGACCGGTTCCTACCTGCACTACTTCACGCTGATGCTGGCCGGCCAGGACATCGTCTACTCCTTGTTCAAGGCGGTGATCTTCGTCTGGATCGCGTCCACGATCCAGTGCTATTACGGCTATTACGCGAGCGGCGGGCCCGAGGGCGTCGGGGTCGCCGCCGGACACGGCATGCGGGCCAGCATCACCGTCGTGATCATCGTGAACATGCTGCTCACCATGGCACTGTGGGGCGTCGACTCCGGCGCCAGGTTCGGCGGGTAGGTCGGTGAAACGTGCCCAATTCCTTTGAGCTGGACGGCCGCGGCCCCTCCGATCGGCAGCTGTTCGGCATCGGGATCGCGGTCGTGGTGGTCAGCGCCCTGGTCACCACCGCGATGTTGGTGAAATCCACCGGCAGGCTCAACGACTACGTGCGGGTGGTCGCCGATCTGATCAACGTCGGCGATGGCCTTCCCCAGAAGTCCGACGTCAAATACCGCGGCGTCCTGGTCGGGATGGTCAACGGCGTCGTCCCGGCGGCGCACGGCAAGCCCAACTACGTCCACATCGACCTCAAAGAGGAATACGCCAAGTCGATTCCGGCCAACGTGACCGCACGCGTGGTGCCGAGCAACGTCTTCGCCGTGTCGTCGGTCCAACTGGTGGGGTCCCCAAACCAGGAGGGCCGCGGTGGGAAAATCCGCGACGGCGCGCACATCTCGGAGGACAAGCGGCTGCCTACGGTTCTTTTCCAGACGACCGTGAGCAAGCTGCGTGACGTGCTCGCCGCCGCGGGTCGTGGCCGTGACGACAGGTCGGTGGGGATCCTGGCCGCGCTGGGCGCGGCGACCGATCACCGCCGCGTCAGCCTGCTGACCGCCGGCGCCCAACTGAATCGCCTTCTCGATCAACTCAATTCGATCGTCAGCACGGACGCCGGCCCCTCGACGGTGTCGGCGCTGCTGGATGCCACCACGGGGCTCGCCCAGACGGCGCCCGATCTTCTCGATGCGTTGCATCAGGCCGTCGAGCCGATGCGAACCTTCGCCGAGACGCGCGGCCAGTTGGCCTCGCTGCTCTCCGGCGCCGACTACACGGTCAGCACCACTCGCCAATCGTTCGACAACCACATCGACCAACTCATCAGGATCACAAGCGATTTCACGCCGGTGCTCGGCGTCTTGGCGCAGAAGTCGAACAACTTCGTGCCCGCCGTCACCAAACTGGACAACCTGGCCAACCAGTTCATGGAACAGGTCTGGAACCCGCGGACCAACCTGGGCAACATGCGCGCGATGCTGACGTTCACGCCCAGTTCCACCTACACCCGTGCCGACTGTCCGCATTACGGCGAGCTCAAAGGGCCCAGTTGCTTCACCGCACCGCTGATTCCGGTGCGCCCCGATCTGCCCGACGTGCTGTTGCCGCAGAACTACCATCCGCCCAAGGACCTGGCCCCACCGCCCGGCACGGTGATCGGCCCGGACGGGAACCTGGTCGCGGTGGGCCCGCCGCTGGTGAACGGACCACCAAACCTGGTCGACCCCAATCCGCCACTCGCTCCGAGCATTACGCCGTCGCCGCCGGTGCCGGGCAGTGCGAACCCCGACAACCCCTCACCCGGGGCGCCCGCGACGCCGCAACCACACGAACCGTGGGTCGCGCCGGTGGCACCGAAGGCGCCGTGGATCCCGCAGGCCGCGTACCGGGCCTCGTTCGGCGGCAACGTGGGACCCGTTGGGAGTCAATACGAACGCACCATGCTCGGCGTGATCACCGGCGCCCCCGCGACCGAGGCCACCGAACTACTGCTGGGACCCGTCGCTCGCGGGACCACGGTCTCACTCGCTCATCCGCTTGGGGAGGCCAAATGAGGTTTCGCGGCCCGCTCATCGCACTGACCCTGTTCATGATCGTCTCGCTGACGCTGACCTGGCTGGTGTATGTGAGCCTGCGGCGTGACGTCGCCGGCGACACCGCCAGGTATACGGCGGTGTTCAGTGACGTGTACGGATTACGCGAGGGCGACGACGTCCGCATGGCCGGGGTGCGCGTGGGCCGGGTCGAAAAGGTGGAACTGGACGGGACTCTGGCGAAGGTCTCGTTCGTGGTGCAGTCCGACCAGCGGTTGTTCGGAAACACCCTGGCGTCGGTGACCTACCAGAACATCGTCGGGCAGCGTTACCTCGGGCTGTCCCTGGGCAAGGAAGGCAGTCCGCAGCTGCTGGCGCCGGGCAGCACCATCCCGTTGGAGCGCACCGAGTCCTCTTTCGACGTGACCACGCTGCTCAACGGCTACGAGCCGTTGTTCAGCCTGCTGAACCCCCATGACGCCGACAACCTCACCAAGGGCATCATCGCCTCGCTGCAGGGCGACACGTCGTCGCTCACCACGCTGGTCGGCCAGACCTCCACGCTGACACAGACTTTCGCGGGCCGCGACCAGGCCCTGGGCAGCGTGATCACCAACCTCAACAAGGTGGTCGGCAACCTCGCTCAACAGAACGACGATCTCGACGGGGTCATCACGGCGGCCCGCACCGTCGTCGGCGACCTAGACCGGCGGCGCCCGGACCTGGTCGCTTCGGTCGGTTCGCTGGCCCGGGTGACCGACCGGCTGTCGGCCTCGGCGACCGACGTCTACCCGGCGCTGCGCGAATTCATCGATCGCCAGCCCGGCGTCACCAAACACATCATGGACGTCGAACCGCAGGTGGCGTTCTTCGGCGACAACATTCCGCTGCTGCTGAAAGGCCTTACCCGCGTGGGCAATCAGGGCGCCTACGGCAATGCCTACGTGTGCGACGTGAACTTCATGGGTTTCTTCCCCGGGCTCAACGATGTCGTGCCGATCATCATCAACGCGGCCACGCCGGGCAACCGGGCCTGGCACACCCCACGCTGCAGGAGCACGGTCGATGGCTGAGGCATCGGTACGGCGGAGGTTGTCGGGGCTGACGAAGCGCCCGCTGGAAAGCTACAACAAGACCTGGCTCGGGTTCATCGCCGTCGCGGTGGTCGCGGTGGTGATTTCAGTCATGCTGGCGGTGCACGCGATCGGCGCCGGCTATCGCCATTACACCGCCGAGTTCCTGCAAGCGGCCTCGCTGCGGGCCGGCAACCCGATCGTGGTCGCGGGTATCCCGGTGGGCAACGTCACGAGCATGAAACTCGTCGGCGACCATGTCGAGGCGGGGTTGAAGGTCCGCGACGACATCAAGCTGGGCAAGGATTCTCGTGCACAGATCCGGGTCACCACCATCTTGGGCTCGCGCTATCTCGCGCTGGAACCCAAGGGGCCCGCCCGCCTGCCCAACGAGACCTTCGACCTGGGGCACACCGAGGTGCCCTACGACCTGCAGGCCGCGCTGCAGGACGCCACCACCACCTTCGAGCAGGTCGACTCCGACAGGTTCGCCCAATCGCTGGCGGTGCTCGGCAAGCAGCTTGAGGGCCTGCCCGCCGTTGTGCCGCAGGCGATCACGAACATCAACACCTTGTCGTCGATCATCGCGGTGCGACGCGACCAGCTGGGGCAGCTGCTGCGCAGCACCGAGCAGGTCACCAACACGCTGCGCCGCCAGCAGGCCGGCATCGGCGCCCTCGTCGACCAGGGTCAGGACCTGCTGGGCCAATTCGTCGCGCGGCGCGCCGTTTTCCACGCGATGATGCAATCCCTGTCGAGTCTGGTCGACACCATGAGCCAGGTCGTGGTCAACGACCGCTCGGGCCTGGACGCGTTGATCAGGGACATGCGCGACTTCACCAACTTGATGTCGGCGCACGACGACCTGCTGCACAGCATGCTACAAACCAGCCCGATCTTCTTCCGCGAGGCGGCCAACCTGACCGGTGACGGCAACGCGATCAACTTCAACGCCCCCAATGTCCCGTTGATCGACTCGTGGATGTGCGCAATCAGCGGGCGTGCCAAGCAGTTCGGCATGATCCAGTACTTCAAGGACTGCAAGTGAACGGGCTCGGCGCCAAGGCGCTGGCCATCGTCGCCGCGGTCGCGGTCCTCGCCGCGGCGGTCGGCGCCGGCTGGTGGTACCTGAGTTCGGACGACGACACAATCACCGTGACGGCCCAATTCGACAGCGCCTCAGGCCTCTACGAGGGCAACGAGGTTTCGGTGCTGGGCATGCCGGTGGGTAAGATCACCAAGATCAACCCCAAGGGGGGTTACGTCGAGGTCCAGTTCACCGTCGACCGCCACGTCAAGGTGCCCGCCACCGCGCAGGCCGTCACGGTGTCGACGTCCATCCTCACCGACCGGCAGATCGAGCTGACGCCGCCCTACCACGGCGGACCGACCCTGCAGAATCACGACACCATCGGGCTGCCCAGGACCAAGACCCCCGTCGAATTCAGCAGTGTCCTGAATGTTTTGGACAAGGTGACCAAGTCGCTCGAGGGCGACGGGCGAGGCGGCGGCCCGATCGCCGACGTGCTCGGCGGCGGCACCGAGGTGGTCAACGGCAACGGCGAGAAGATCAAGGCGGCGCTGGGCGAGCTGTCCAAGGCGCTGCGGCTGTCCAGCGACGGCGGCGCGGCGACCCGCGAGCAGATCACCACGATCGTCAAAAACATCAGCACGCTGTTCGACGCCGTCGCCGCCAACGACTCGAAACTGCGCGAATTCGCCTCCACCATCCACCAGGTCAGCCAGATCATGGCCGACGAGGACCTCGGCAGCGGCAACACCGGGCGCAAGCTCGACCAACTGATCCAGCGGGCCGGTGACCTGCTCGACGCCAACCGCGACAACGTCAAACAGGCCGTCCTGCACGGCAACGGCGCGCTGAAGACGGTGACCGACCAGCGGCGTGACCTGGCCGAGCTGCTGGATCTGGCCCCCCTGGTGGCCGACAACGCCTACAACATGATCGACCGGGCGAACGGCAGCGTGCGGGCCCGCTTCCTGACGGACCGATTGCTGTTCGACAGCCAGTACGCCAAAGAGATCTGCAACCTGATGGGGCTTCGACAACTGGGCTGCAGCACCGGGACCATCCAGGACTTCGGCCCCGATTTCGGGTTGACCTACGTGCTCGACGGCATGGCCGCCATGGGGCAGAAATGACGGGCGCGGGCGTGCGGGGCATGCTCACGGCGGTGGCCGCGGCGATGGTCACCGCGGGATGCGCCACGAACGGCCTTGCCAGCCTGCCCCTTCCGGCCCCGGGCCTGGGGTCGGGCGGTTATTCGCTCAACGCGGTGTTCTCCAACGCGCTGAACCTGCCGATGAACGCCAAGGTCAAGCTCGCCGGCGCCGACGTCGGGCAGCTCGAATCGATGGTCGCCCGCAATTACACGGCGGTCACGCGGCTGCGCATCCGGGATGGCGTGCAGCTGCCGCGGGGCAGCACCGCCGAATTGCGCACCGCGACACCGCTGGGCGACGTCTTCGTCGCGCTGAAGCCACCGGGCGATGCCGACGGGCCGCTGCTGCGCGACGGGGACACCATCGGCCTGGACTCGACCGCGGCCGCCGCGACCGTCGAGTCGGTGCTGAGCTCGGCGGCGATCCTGGTGAACGGCGGGGCGGTGCGCAATTTCACCAACATCATCAACGGGTTCGGCAAGGCGACCGGAGATCAGGGCCAGGCGTTCGGAGACATGATCCGCAAGTCCAACGAGCTACTCGCGACGCTGGACGGCCGATCCGATCAGATCTCGCACGCGTTGACCCAATTGTCGCGCCTGGCTGACCAACTCGACGCCAAGAACCAGACCATCAGCGACCTGATGTCGGCGGCCCGCCCCGCCACCTCGGCCCTGGCCGACAACACCAGTCAACTGTCCAACCTGGCCGTGCAG
Organism: Mycobacterium sp. 1165196.3; assembly: GCF_001673415.1. Lineage (NCBI taxonomy): Bacteria > Bacillati > Actinomycetota > Actinomycetes > Mycobacteriales > Mycobacteriaceae > Mycobacterium > Mycobacterium sp. 1165196.3. The sequence continues at coordinate 13,560 of NZ_LZLU01000236.1, forward strand.
GTCGGCGACACCTCCCGGTTGCTGGCCAGGTTCCCGTCGATCGGCGGGACCGACACCAGCGGCCGCAGCATGATCCGCGACCTGAACACGATCGCCGGGGCCGCCAACGACGTTGCGATCAGCCCCGACACCAGCTGGCTGTCGATAAACCGGCTGATTCCCGCGCTGGTCAAATCCACTGCGGGGAACTCGATTTCGGTGAACGTCGGCGTGGACAAGATCATGCTCGGATCGCTGCCCGACATCGGATTCCCCGGCGACATCGGGCTGCACGGGCCGCACCACTACAACGTGAACCTGCTCGTCGGCACCCTCAAATACACCCTGTGGCGACTGCAGGAACGTGTGGTCGGCCGGGGACCCAATTCGCCTCAGGTTCCGGTGATTCCGGATCCCAACATCCCGGGACAGATCGACGTCGCACCCGGGGCCCCGCCCGCACCGCCGGGGCCGCAACCGTGATCCGCGCCGTCGCCGACGTCGCCAATCTCGTTGTGCGCGCGGTGCGCACCGCGCACCGGCAGCAGGTCTGGTTGTCGGTGGCCGGCCTGGTGCTCATCCTGGCCGTGGCGACCGCCTATCTGCTCGTCGGCGCGTTGCGAGTGAAGCCCTTCGCCTCGTCCTACCGGGTCACCGTGCAGCTGGCGGAATCCGGCGGCCTGCTCCCAAACCAGGACGTCGCGCTGCGCGGTGTTCGCGTCGGCCGCATCGAATCGCTGCAGATCACCGACGACGGCCTGAACGCCGTCGCCAGCATCACTTCGCAGGTGCGGATCCCGGCGAACAGCGTCGTGCACGTGTCCGCGCTCTCGCCGGCCGGTGAGCAGTACATCAACTTCGAGGCAGCCTCCGACGCCGGGCCGTATCTGCACGACGGCAGCCTGATCGCCGTGGACCACACAGCCGTCCCGGTCAGCTTGGCCCAGTTGCTCGGTGACGCCGATGGGCTGCTGGCCCAGGTCGACCCGCACAAGATCGAGTTGATCAAGAAGGAGTTGAGCCTGAGCAGACAGGGCCCGGCCAAGCTGACCGCCATCGTGGACGGCGGCACGTTCTTGCTGTCGACGCTCGATTCGGTGCTGCCCCAGACCACCAGCATTATCAAGACCAGCCGGGTGGTGCTCACCCTGGCGAGCGACAAAAATACCGGATTGGGCTCCGCCGCAACCGAACTCAACCAGACGCTGACCGGCGTGGCCAGAATGCAGGCCGGTTACCGCCGGTTGACGCAGCAGACGCCGCGCACGCTGTCGGCCGTCGACAATCTGTTCGCCGACAATTCCGACACGATGGTGCAGTTGCTGGGCAGTATGGCCACCATGTCACAGCTGTTCTATCTGCGGGTCCCGGCGCTCAACGCACTGTTCCCCGACTACCGCGGGTCGGTATTGGACGCGGTGACGAGCGCCTTTCACGACGGCGGCGTCTGGGCGACCGCCGACCTGTATCCCCGCTACGTCTGCGACTACGGGACACCGGCGCACGCCTCCTCGGCCGCCGACTATTACGAGCCGTTCATGTACACCTACTGCCGCGACGACGACCCGGCGGTCTCGATCCGCGGGGCCAAGAACGCGCCACGTCCGGGCGGCGACGACACCGCCGGCCCGCCGCCGGGCGCGAACCTGGGCCAGCGAACCGATCCGACCCCGCGGGGCCGCTACACCATTCCCACCCCTTACGGCGGTCCGCAGCTGCCGATCGAACCGCCGCACTGAGCCCTGGCCCATCCCAGCCGACCTTTAGGAGATGATCGTGGTCGTGACCACCAAGAAGAACCCGAAAGTCGACGCCGACACGGACACGGAAGTCGAAGCGGAAACGGGCGCCGAAACAGGGTCAGCCGCAGGCGAAGACACCGACGAGGCGCGCGCCGAGGAGTCCACCGACGAGGCCGACGGGCGGGCCGAGTCCGAGGACGAGGATGAGGACGAAGGTGGCCCGCTGCTCAAACGCAAGCGTCCCGACACCGAGCGCGCCCAGCGGCCCTGGCGGCGGTATCTGCGCCGCAGCGTGCTGCCGGTGTTACTGGTTGCCGCGCTTGGCGTTTCGGGGTTCCTCGGGTGGCGGCAGTGGCAGGACCATCAGCTGAAGGTGGCGGGCGAACAGGCCCAACAGGCGGCCATCGCCTATGCGCAGGTGCTGACGAGCATCGATTCGAACAAGGTGGACGACAACTTCAAGCAGGTGCTCGACGGCGCGACCGGCGAATTCAAGGACATGTACACCCAATCCAGCGTCAAGCTTCGGCAACTGCTGATCGACAACAAGGCGACCGCGCACGGCGTGGTGGTGGACTCGGCCATCCAGTCCGAAACGACCGACAAGGTCGTCGTGCTGCTGTTCATCGACCAGACCGTCACCAACACCGCCGCGCCCGACCCGCGCATCGACCGCAGCAGGATCAAGATGACCATGGAGAAGGTCGACGGTCGCTGGCGGGCAAGCAAAGTCCAACTCCTCTGAGTCGAGCGGAGCAACCCATGCTCAAGAGACTGGCGGCGGCGTTTGTATTGGTCACGGCCGCAACGATTCCCGGCGCGGCCACCACGCACGCGTCCGCGCCGTCGTTCTGCGGTGAGCTCGGCGGCAACTGGGACGGCCAGTACTGCCACACCGCGGTGACCTCGGAACGCAACGCCGTTCGCGACATCAAGGTCGCCGTGCCCGACGACGTGGTCGACAACCCGACCACCGGCCCGGTGATCCGTGACTACCTGCATACCCTGGTCAGCAACTGGAAGACCGCAAACGCCAGCATGGCCGCCGACAGCTACGGCGAGGAGAACTTCGAGGTGTTCCGGCACGGCAACCTGCTCAGCGCGGTGTTCCACGAGGACTATCACGCCGACGGGCCCAAACCCAACAACGCCTATCGGACATTCACCTTCGACATGGCAGCGGGCCGACGGGTGCAGCTCGCCGATCTGACCACGTCGAACCCGCTGACCGCGATCCCGCCGCTGGCTGCGCCGTTCATCGATACCGCACTCAATCAGGCTCCGCCACCGCATGATCCGGGCACCTACCCGTTCATCCTCGACCGTTGGACCCCCGACAAGGTCTACTCGGGCGCGTATAAGGCGTGGGCGCTGACGCCCGACGAGTTGATCATCTACATGCCCGACTATCCGGTCGGCCACGACGAGCCGATCAACTTCTCCCCCGGCCTGCCGCAGTGGTACATGGACGGGGGCACCGTCCAAGCGCACATCCCGCTGTCGGCGCTGGGTCCGGTGCTGCGCATCTGAACGGGGCCCTCGGTCCTGGTGCATCGGCTCCGCATGTGGCCGAGTCGTTTTCACTCCGGCGAATCGCGCGCCGCTTTCTGTTACTCACGACGCGGGCGGCCCGTGTAAGTCGGCCTCGGATGGGTACGTTCCGAAAGTGCGCCCGCCTCTTTGCTATCTGAGTACTTGCCCTGCTCGCAATCTCCAGCCGTCACCCACCCACCCCGCGCTGCCCGTGCGGACGATCTGATGGCTACACCCAAGCCGGTGCCCGAGGACCTGCGCCAGCTGGCCCAGGCCCATGGCGTGGCGACCTTTTACCGCAATGAGCGGCGAGAACCGGTAGAAGTCGATGCCGACGTGGTGGTCCGCGTGCTCGCGTTGCTCGAGGTCGACGCCGCCAGCGAGGCCGATCGGCGCCGTGAATTGGCGAAGCTAGCCGAGCGCAAGCGCGCTGGAGCCCTGGCACCGACAATCGCGATGCGACTGGACGGCCGGCCGCGGCCGTTGCCCGGCGCTGCGGCGCTGGTCGGCGAGGACGGCACCCGCGCCGACGTGCGCGACGAACTGCCCGGCGATCTGGCGCCGGGCTGGTACCGCCTGCACACCGCGGACGGCCAAGAAGTCACCCTGGTCGCGGCCCCGCCGCGGGTGCCCCAGACGGCGGTGACCTGGGGATGGATGCTGCAGCTCTATGCGCTGCGCTCGGGCCGCTCCTGGGGCATCGGTGATCTGGGCGACCTGCGGGAGTTCATCGAGTGGACCGCGGCGGCGCACGGCGCGGGTGCGGTACTGCTCAACCCGCTCAACGCCCCCGGTCCGACGCATCCGGTTCAGCCCTCGCCCTACACCCCGTCCAGTCGACGCTTCGCCAACCCGCTGGCCCTGCGCATCGAGGACCTCGACGCCTACCATCGAGCCGACCCGCAAACCCGCGCGGAAGTCGACGCCCTGCGCGTCTGGCCGGAGACCGAGCGGATCGACCACGACCTCGTCTGGGCCGCCAAGCGCGACGCGCTGGAGTTGCTGTGGCGCGCGGAGGATCGGCCCTGCCCACTGGACGAGTCCCCCTCCTCCGGGGCGCTGCGCGACTGGGCGACCTACTGCGCGCTGGCCGAGCGGTACGGCGGGCGCTGGCCGCGATGGCCCGAACCCCTGCGCGATGTCGACGGACCGGGGGTCACCCTGGCTCGCCGGGAATTGGCACCCAGGATCGCTTTTCACGCCTGGGTGCAGCAACGCTGTGCCGAACAGCTCGGCGAAGTCCGCAGCGCCGCGCGACGAGCCGGCATGGCGCTGGGTGTATTGCACGACCTGCCGGTCGGCGTCGACTCCGACGGGGCCGACGCGTGGGCCCTGGCCGACATGCTGGCCACCGGAGTTCACGTCGGCGCTCCCCCGGACAATTTCACCCCGCGCGGTCAAGACTGGGGGCTGCCGCCCTGGCGGCCGGACCGGCTCGCCGCCACCGGGTACACCGCGCTGCGAGACATGCTGCGCGCCATACTTGTTCACGCCGACGGACTGCGGATCGACCACGTCGCGGGATTGTGGCGGTTGTGGTGGATACCGCCGGGCGAGTCGGCCGACCGGGGTACCTACGTGCACTACGACGCCGACGCCATGCTTGCCGTGCTCGCGCTGGAAGCCCAGCGGGCCGGCGCGACCGTGGTCGGCGAGGACCTGGGAACTGTCGAGCCCGAAGTCACGGAAGCGTTGGGCGACAACGGAATGCTGGGCTGCGCGGTGTCCTGGTTTACCCGCGACGAGTCCGCGCCCGGCCAACCCTTGCTTGCGTCGTCGCGGTGGCCGGCGCGGGCGGCCGCGAGCCTCTCCACCCATGACCTGCCCACTGCGGCCGGCTTTCTGCGCGGCGAACACGTGCGGGCGCGCGCCGAGCTCGACCTGCTCGACGACGTACCGGCGGAGCAGGCCGCGGCCGACAAGGAAAAGGCGGAGTGGCTGGCCCTACTGCGTTCCGAAGGGCTGTTGCCCGACGACCCGAACGAGGACGACGGCCCGAACGAGAACGCCATCATCACCGCGATGCACCGGTTCTTGGCGGCCACGCCGAGCAAGTTGAAGCTGATCTCGCCCTACGACATCGTCGCCGAACCGCGACAACCGAATCTGCCCGGCACCATCGACGAATATCCGAACTGGCGGCTGCCGTTGCCCCAAACGCTGGAGCAGCTGCGCGAGGACCCGCGCGTCGCCGAGATCACCGCAATATTTCAGGCCGCCGCCGAGGGCTGAGCCCGCCGAGGACTCAGTCGCCCGAAGAGTTCAGTCCTCCGGGTTGTAACCGAGGTTGGGGGCGAGCCAGCGTTCGGCTTCGGCCAGGGTCCAGCCCTTGCGCTTCGCGTAGTCGGCGACCTGGTCCTGGGCCATCCGGCCGACCACGAAGTACTGCGACTGCGGGTGCGAGAAATACCAGCCGCTCACGGCGGCACCGGGCCACATCGCCATCGAATCGGTCAACTCGATGCCGGTCCGCTCCTTGACGTCCATCAATTTCCAGAGCGTCGCCTTCTCGGTGTGCTCCGGGCAGGCCGGGTAGCCGGGGGCGGGCCGGATTCCCCGGTACTTCTCATCGATGAGCGCGTCGTTGTCCAGTTGCTCGTCCGGCTCGTATCCCCAGAACTCCTTGCGGACCCGTTGGTGCATGCGTTCGGCGAACGCCTCGGCCAGCCGGTCGGCGACCGACTCCAGCAGGATCGCGCTGTAGTCGTCGAGCGCCGCCTTGAACTCGGCGATCTTCTCCTGGCTGCCGAGCCCCGCGGTGACGGCGAAGGCGCCGATGTAGTCGGCCAGGCCGGTGTCCTTGGGCGCGACGTAGTCGCTCAGCGACCGGTTGGGGATTCCTTCCCGGTGCTCGCCCTGCTGGCGCAGGTTGTGCAAGGTGGTCAGCACCTCGGTGCGGGTGTCGTCGGTGTACACCTCGATGTCTTCCACCCCCGAGCCGACCGCGTTGGCGGGGAAGAACCCGATCACGCCGTTGGCGGTCAGCCACTTCTCCTTGATCAGGGTGTCGAGCATCTCCTGCGCGTCGTCGTACAGCTTGCGGGCGGCCTCGCCCGAGGCCGGGTTGTTGAGGATGTCGGGGAATCTGCCCTTCATCTCCCAGGCGTTGAAGAACGGCTGCCAGTCGATGTACTCGCGCAGCTCGGCGAGGTCGTAGTCCTGAAATTCCCGTACTCCCGTACCTATTGCGGGCACCGGCGGCGTGTAGCCGTCCCAGTCGATCGGCGTCCGGTTGGCGCGGGCCTTCTCCAGTGTCAGCGTCGGCCGCTCGTTCTTCTGGGCATGCCGTTCGCGCAGGGACGCGTAGTCCTTCTCGGTGGCCTCCAGCAGGGGACCCCGCTGCTTGGGGTCCAGCAGCGCGGCGGCGACCGGCACCGAGCGGGACGCGTCCTTGACCCAGACCACCGGACCGCTGCGCCGCGGCGAGATCTTCACGGCCGTGTGCGCGCGCGAGGTGGTCGCGCCGCCGATCAGCAACGGGATCTCCAGACCCTCGCGTTCCATCTCGACGGCGAAGTTGGCCATCTCGTCCAGGGACGGCGTGATCAGACCGGACAGCCCGATGATGTCGGCGTCGTGCTCCTTCGCCGCGTCCAAAATCTTCTGGGCGGGCACCATCACCCCCAGGTCGATCACTTCGAAGTTGTTGCACTGCAACACGACTCCCACGATGTTCTTGCCGATGTCGTGGACGTCGCCCTTCACCGTGGCCATCACGATCGTGCCGTTGGTGTCCTTGGCGGCAGCGGTACCGTTCTCTTCCTTCTCCTTCTCGATGAACGGCAGCAGGTACGCGACGGCCTTCTTCATCACCCGGGCCGACTTCACCACCTGGGGCAAAAACATCTTGCCGGAGCCGAACAGGTCACCGACGACGTTCATGCCGTCCATCAGCGGACCCTCGATCACCTCGATCGGCCGGCCGCCCGCGGCGGCGATCTCGGCGCGCAACTCCTCGGTGTCGTCATCGACGTGGGCGTCGATGCCCTTGACCAGCGCGTGCGTGATCCGCTCCCGGACCGGCAGGCCGCGCCATTCGGCCGCCTTCGGGTCCTCACCCTTGTCCTTGCTGTTGAACCGCTCGGCGATTTCCAGCAGCCGTTCGGCCGCGTCCTCGCGACGGTTGAGCACCACGTCCTCGATGCGCTCGCGCAGCTCGGGGTCGATCGAGTCGTAGGGCACCAGCGCACCGGCGTTGACGATGCCCATGTCCAGGCCGGCCTTGATGGCATGGAACAGGAACACCGCGTGGATCGCCTCGCGGACCGGGTTGTTGCCGCGGAACGAGAACGACACGTTGGAGATGCCGCCGGAGATGTGCACCCCGGGCAGGTTCTCCTTGATCCAGGCGCAGGCCTCGATGAAGTCGATCCCGTAGGTCGCGTGCTCCTCGATGCCGGTCGCCAGCGCGAAGCAGTTCGGGTCGAAGATGATGTCCTCGGGCGGGAAGCCGACCTCTTCGGTCAGGATCCGGTAGGCGCGCCCGCAGATCTGTTTGCGGCGCTCCAGGTTGTCGGCCTGGCCCTGCTCGTCGAAGGCCATCACGACCACGGCGGCGCCGTACTTGCGGCACAGCCGCGCCTCGCGGATGAACTTCTCCTCGCCCTCTTTCATGGAGATCGAGTTGACGATCGGCTTGCCCTGCACGTTTTTCAGGCCGGCCTCGATGACCTCCCACTTGGACGAGTCGATCATCACCGGCACGCGGCTGATGTCCGGCTCGGCCGCGATCAGCTTGGTGAACCGGTCCATCGCGGCGACGCCGTCGATCATGCCCTCGTCCATGTTGATGTCGATGACCTGCGCGCCGGCCTCGACCTGCTGCAGCGCGACCGAGAGCGCGGTGTCGTAGTCCTCGGCCTTGATCAGGTTGCGGAACCGGGCGGAGCCGGTGATGTTGGTGCGCTCACCGATGTTCACGAACAGGGACTCGTCGGTGATGTTGAGCGGCTCCAGGCCCGAAAGCCGGGTCGCCACTTCGATTTTCGGCACCTCCCGGGGTGGTTTGCCCTCGACGACCTTGGCGATCTCGGCGATGTGCGGCGGCGCGGTTCCGCAGCAGCCACCGACCAGGTTGACCAGGCCGGCGTCGGCGAAGTCGGCGATGTAGCCGGCCTGCCGCTGCGGGGTCTCGTCGTACTCGCCGAAGGCGTTGGGCAGGCCGGCGTTCGGGTAGCAGGAGACGAAGGTGTCGGCGATGCGCGACATCTCGGCGATGTAGGGCCGCATCTCGGGCGCGCCCAGCGCGCAGTTGAGCCCGACCGCGATCGGCTTCGCGTGCCTGATCGCGTTCCAGAAGGCCTCGGTGACCTGACCGGACAACGTCCGCCCGGAGGCATCGGTGATGGTGCCCGAGATGATCAACGGCCAGCGGCGTCCCCGGTCCTCGAACAGGGTCTCGACCGCGAACACCGCCGCCTTGGCGTTCAGCGAGTCGAAGATCGTCTCGATGATCAGCAGGTCGGCGCCCCCGTCGACCAGGCCGTTGGCGGCCTCGAGGTAGGCGGCGACCAGCTGGTCGTAGGTGACGTTGCGGGCCCCGGGGTCGTTGACGTCCGGTGAGATCGACGCGGTGCGGGTGGTCGGCCCGATGGCGCCAGCGACGTAGCGGGGCTTATCCGGGGTGCTGTACTCGTCGGCGGCCTTGCGAGCCAGGGCGGCGCCGGCGTAGTTCAGCTCGTAGGCCAGCTCCGCCATGTCGTAGTCCGAGAGGGAGATCGCGTTCGCGTTGAACGTGTTGGTCTCCAGGATGTCGGCGCCCGCCTCGAGATACTCCCGGTGGATCCCCTCGATGATCTGGGGCTGCGTCAGGTTGAGCAGGTCGTTGTTGCCCTGCAGCGCGGTCGGCCACTCCGTGAACCGGTCGCCGCGGTAGCCGGCCTCGTCCGGCCGGTCGCGCTGGATCGCGGTGCCCATCGCGCCGTCGATCACCACGATCCGCTGGCGCAGCGCCGCCGTCAGCTCGTCGGTGCAGTCGGGGCGGATGTTCGGCGCGAAGGTGTTCGGCGCGGAAGTCTGGGCCTCAACGGCGGTCACGTGCACTCCTTCCATAACGGAAGGCGTCCTTGACTCTGCCGAGCGTGGCGGATACCGGCAAAGACCCGTACCCGTTGCAACGCCTCTCGACCAGAAAAGTCTACGTCGTCACCCGATCGACGTCCGGACGCCTAACTCATCGCCGCAATCGACAGTTCGTGGAGTCTGTCTGCGACATAGTTAACCAGGTTAACGAAATCGCAGCCGAACCTATTTCGTCTGGACCGCCGAGGATGTCAGTGTCGCAGCGGTGTCCCCTGGCGGCTGTCACGCCATAAGAATAGTCGTCCTATGCAAAGCCCCCGGTTGAACGTCAATCGGCCGACAATCCTTGGCCACCGCGCCCCGAACATCGGGCCGGAAGGCCGTACGCTAAATCTGTGACCCCGCCCGACGGCCCCCCCTTTGGCGAAACGGCATTGCCGGAACTGCACCACACCGTCGTCGTGGCCGCGTTCGAGGGTTGGAACGACGCCGGCGACGCGGCCAGCGACGCGCTCGAACACCTCGAGGCCATCTGGGAAGCGGACCCGATCTTGGAGATCGACGACGAGGCCTACTACGACTACCAGGTGAATCGCCCGGTGATCCGGCAGGTGGACGGGGTGACCCGCGAGCTGGTGTGGCCGGCGATGCGGATCTCGCACTGTCGCCCGCCGGGCAGCGACCGCGACGTCGTGCTGATGCACGGGGTGGAACCCAACATGCGCTGGCGGACCTTCTGCGCGGAGCTGGTGGCCATCGCCGACAAGCTCAACGTCGACACGGTGGTGATCCTGGGCGCCCTGCTGGCCGACACCCCGCACACCCGGCCGGTTCCGGTGTCGGGCGCGGCGTACTCCCCCGAGTCGGCGAAACGCTTCGGCCTCGAGGAAAGCCGCTACGAGGGGCCGACCGGCATCGCCGGGGTGTTCCAGGACTCCTGCGTGGCCGCCGGGATTCCCGCGGTGACGTTCTGGGCGGCGGTGCCGCACTACGTCTCGCAGCCGCCGAACCCGAAGGCCACGGTGGCCCTGCTGCGCCGCGTCGAGGACGTCCTCGACATCGAGGTGCCGCTGGCCGACCTGCCGACGGACGCCGAGGAATGGGAGCAGGCGGTCACCGAGATGACGGCCGAGGACGAGGACCTCGCCGAGTACGTGCTGTCGCTCGAGCAACGCGGCGACGCCGAGGTCGACATGAACGACGCCCTGGGCAAGATCGACGGCGACGCGCTGGCCGCCGAGTTCGAGCGTTACCTGCGCCGGCGTCGCCCCGGCTTCGGGCGCTGACGCTCACAGCGCTGTTGAACTTGCCGTCGGCCGATCAACTACGGAAGCATCGCGTCGCGACCTACCGATTGGACGTTTCATGGCCGCGTTGCCCGATGATGGCAACCCCGATCCCGTAGCCGGTTCAGCTCCTCGAGCCGGCCCAGATCCCGCAGCTGGCGCGGTCGGCGAAGACGCCGGCTACCGCATGGGACTCAAGCCCCGCCAGGTGCAGATGATCGGCATCGGCGGCGCGATCGGCTCCGGGCTGTTCCTCGGGGCGGGCGGGCGGCTGGCCAAGGCGGGGCCCGGGATGTTCCTGATCTACGCCGTGTGCGGGGTCTTCGTCTTCCTCATCCTGCGAGCCCTGGGCGAGTTGGTCTTGCATCGGCCGTCGTCGGGCTCGTTCGTGTCGTATTCGCGAGAGTTCTTCGGCGAGAAGGCCGCCTACGCGATCGGCTGGATGTACTTCCTGGGCTGGTCGATGACGGCCATCGTCGACACCACCGCGATCGCCACCTACCTGCGGCGGTGGACGGCCTTCGAATCCATCCCCCAGTGGGTGTTGGCCCTGCTGGCCCTCGTCGTGGTGCTGTCGATGAACCTGATCTCGGTGGAGTGGTTCGGTGAGCTGGAATTCTGGGCGGCGCTGGTCAAGGTTCTCGCGCTGGTGGCCTTCCTGGCGGTCGGGATCGTCTTCCTGGCGGGCCGGTATCGGATCGACGGCCACAGCACCGGACTGAGCCTGTGGACCAATCACGGCGGACTGTTTCCCTCCGGCGTGCTGGCGGTCCTGCTGACCACCTCGGGTGTCGTATTCGCCTATGCCGCCATCGAATTGGTGGGCACGGCCGCCGGGGAGACCGCCGAGCCGGAGCGAGTCATGCCCCGCGCGATCAACGCGGTGATCGCGCGGATCGCGATCTTTTACGTCGGGTCGGTGGCGCTGCTGGCATTGCTGCTGCCCTACACCTCCTACAAGGCCACCGAAAGTCCTTTCGTCACCTTCTTTTCCAAGATCGGCTTCCACGGCGCCGGCGACCTGATGAACATCGTGGTGCTCACCGCCGCCCTGTCGAGCCTGAACGCCGGGCTGTATTCCACCGGCCGCATCATGCACTCGATGGCGTCCAGCGGCAGCGGTCCCCGGTTCGCCACCCGGATGTCGAAGAACGGGGTGCCCTTCGTCGGCATCGCGATGGCGGCCGCCATCTGCCTGCTCGGCATCGGCCTGAACGCCGTCAACCCCGGCGAGGCCTTCGAGATCGTGCTCAACATCGTGGCGCCGGGAATCCTCGCGAGCTGGGCCACCATCGTGCTGTGTCAGCTGCGCTTCTACCGGCTGGCCAAGGCGGGGCAGGTAGAACGCCCGCAGTTCCGGATGCCGTGGGCCCCGTATTCCGGGTATCTCACCCTGGCATTTTTGGCCGGCGTCCTGGTCATGATGGCGTTCGATAAGGACACCGGCACCTGGACCATCGCGACGGTGGTGGTGGTCATTCCGGCGCTGAGCGCCGGATGGTTCCTGGTGCGCCGGCGGGTGGCGGCCGTCGCGTCGCAGCGCGCGGCCCCGACCGGCTAGGAGCTGCCGAGGTCGCGGTTGTAGGCGCTGGTGGAGCGGCCCAGCGCGGCGACTTGGGCGTCCAGCTGGGGCAGCAGCTCGGCGGTGGATTTGTGCAGGGGCATTTCGCCGACCGGACTGGACAGCACCGGCTTGACCCAACGGAACAGCGCCACCCAGCGTGGGCAGTAGACGCGGGTGCGCCGCCGCTCGATCCCCTTGACGAAGGCGGCCGCGCACTTGTCGACGGTCGTCGTCTTGCTCAATGGCCACGGGAAGCTGGCCAGCAGCTGGTTGAACGCCGGCAGGTCCGACTGGGTGTCGCGGACCAGGGCGGTGTTGATCCAGGACATGTGCGCCGAGCCGACCGTGACGCCCAGGTGGGCCACCTCCAGCCGCAGCGCGTTGGCCAGCAGTTCGACGCCGGCCTTAGACGCGTTGTACGGCGCCAGCCCGGGGCAGGCGGTGTAGGCGGCCAGCGACGACACGATGAGCACGTAGCCGCGGCGCTCGATCACCGCCGGCAACGTGGCGCGCACGGTGTGAAAGACGCCGAGCACATTGATGTCGAGCACCCGTTTGAACGCGTCGGGGTCGACCTGCAGCACCGATCCGTAGCTGGCGATGCCGGCGTTGGCCAGCACCACGTCGATGCCGCCGAATCGCTCGACGGCGCGGGCGGCGGCGGACTCCATCGCGGACAGGTCGCGCACGTCGGCGACGGCCGTCAACACCCGTTCTTCGCCGAGTTCGGCGGCCAGCGTTTTCAGGTCGGTTTCGTTGAGATCGGTCAGGACGAGCCTGGCGCCCCTGGCAGACAGCCGCCGAGCGGTCTCGGCCCCGATCCCCCGGGCACCGCCGGTGATGAAAACGACTTTGTCCTGCAGCGATGTCATGGTCGCCAACCTACCGTGCGGGCATTCGAGGGCATCGCCCGCGCGCGTGACCTCAGTTGACGCCGACAGCATCGCGGTGTCGAGCCACCGGTCTGCGCTGAATCAGCAGGCTGCTGAATTAGCCGAGAATGGCCCCTTGCACACCGCTGAAATTGACATTAGCGAAAGTGCCCAGCGTATAGCGCCGGTCTTGCGAGTTCTGCGTGGTGCAATGTGTGCGTCTTTATCTACGCTCGTTCCGAACCCACTCTTGCCCGGAATGAATGCCCTGCGCTGGATCGGCCTCGGCGGGTGTTTTCTGTGTTAACAGCACGCTAACTGGACGCTGCCACTACTCTATTTGGCTCGCACCTAGCCCGGCGAGACCAGCGCCGGCCATAGGCTCCGCAGCATGACACGCAATTGCGCATGTCGCCGGGGATCTCGCTGGATGACAATCGACAGCTCGATCCCACCGCCAGCAGCGCTAATAGACCGATTGCAAAGCAACGCCGAACGTTGTCGAAACAAAGTCGAATTCGACCATGACCGCTAAACCACCGGCGCGCGGCGGCGTCGCCAACCCAGCCGCCGCGCGCCGGACTACACCGCGGGCGCCGTGGCGTGCTCCTTGCAGCGGCGTTCTGCTGTCGGGGAACCGGTCCCCGTGTTGTGCACTGGCTATCCCGCTTTCAGCCGCGACTTTTGCGAGTTTGTCTGCTCCGAAGTTGCCGCCAACCACGGGTGTGCGACCGGGATCAGCCGGCTTTGGTCGAGTCGGCTCCAGCATCTGAAAGGGAGGGACGATGCACAGAAAATCGACTCCACCTGATTTTTCAATGTGGAAATTTGTGTCGCATGCCAGCTTGGGTGATCTGGAAACCTATCTCTGGCATCGTCAGGGCAGCAACGTATTCTGCTGGCGCCCGGTGGGAAAGTCTCGGGGTGCAGCGAAAAAGAAGGACGTCGAAGAATGACCAGCGGAACTGAGCTCATCCGCTAAAAGGCCAAGAAAACAGCGGGGATCGCAGGTCTTTCGGTAGTGCGAGCGGACCCCACTAGAGCGTCTACGCGCCGCGACCAGGCGGTCTCGAAGCAGCGATGAGCATCAATCCGTGGGTAATGACAATTTAGACTTTCGTCTTGGTCAAAGGCGCAACGCCCAGCGACCCGCCGGTGGTAGCGCCTAACCGCGCAACCGGGCGAACTGACCTTGCCGGTACTGCTCGACGCAGGCCGAACGCCGCACCTTGCCACTCGTGGTGATCGGTATCGACCCCGGCGCCACCACAACCAGATCCGCGACGCCGAGGCCGTGCGAGTTGGAGACTGCCGAGGTCACTTCGCGCTCGACGACGGCGAGCTTGTTCGCCCCCTCTCCGTGGGGCGTGGGCTGGTTTTTGACTTCGGCGATCACGACAAGCTTTTCCATGCCCCCATGCGGGACCGCTATCGCTGCGCACCGGCCCCGGGTGATCTCCTGGACCGTCGCTTCGATGTCGTCGGGCGAGTGGTTACGCCCGTAGACGATCAGCAGATCCTTGATGCGGCCGATGATGAACAGCTCGCCTTCGAAGATGAACCCCGAGTCGCCGGTTCGCAGCCACGGCGCTTCGGGTGTGCCGTCCGACGCGGCGACCAGCCGATCGCCGAACGTGCGTTCGGTCTCCTGGGGCTTTCGCCAGTAGCCCAAGGCGACGTTGCCACCGTGCATCCAGATCTCGCCCACGGTGCCCTGGGGACACTCGATCCTGGTGTCGGGGTCGACAACGCGGATCATCGGTGACCGCGGCGCCCCGTAGCTGACCAGTGGTGTACCGGTGGGGCTTTCGCAGCGGTCCGCGCTGCCGGCGGCCAGCTTCTCGGGATCGAAGTGCACCATTTTGGGCGGCTGTGCCGGTGTGCGAGTCAACGCGTACACCGTCGCCTCGGCGAGCCCATAGCTTGGCCGTACCGCGTTGTCGGGCAGATTGAACCGCGCGAACCGATCGATGAAACGCCGCAGCGTCGCAGGATGCACGCGCTCACTACCGTTGAGGATGACCAGCACCTCGCCTAGATCCAGTCCGGCCAGGTCCTCGTCCGACGTCTTGCGTGCCGCCAATTCGAACGCGAAGTTCGGCGCCGCCGAAAACGCGTGACTTTCCTTGGCCAGCAACTGCATCCACCGGGCCGGTCGCTGCAGAAACGACACCGGACTGGTCAGCACGGTGCGGATTCCGCCCAGCACCGGCGCGCACACTCCCAGTATCAAACCCATGTCGTGGTAAAACGGCAGCCACGACACAATGGTCGTGTCCGGCGGCGCGACGCCGCCGTGCTCCGCGCAGAAGTCGGACATGATCTGCCGGAAATTGGCCAGCAAATTGCCTTGAGAGACCATGACCCCGGCCGGCTGCCGGGTGGATCCGGACGTGTATTGCAAATACGCCAGCTCTGAAAGATTCTCGCGCCCCGGGCCGGATCCTGTCCGGGCGTCCAGGTCCAGCAGGTCAACCTCTACGACGGATGGAACTAATCCGCCGGATTGCGACTGGACATACCCGGCAACGGTTTCCGCGGCCGGGGACGTTGTGAGGATGACGGTTGGCGACGCGTCGCGCAGCACCGAACTGACGCGTTCATCGCTGACGCCACCTAACGGCACTGAAAGCGGAACCGCGATCTGACCCGCCTGCAATGCACCGAGAAACGCCACAATGTAATCCAGCCCCTGCGGGGCCATGATCACGGCGCGGTCACCCGCCGACCCGCAATCATGAAGCCGCCGCGCAAGGTTGCGCGTTCGCCGATGCAGCTGCGACCACGTCAGGCTTTCAGCAACGCCGTTCCAGTCCTGCTCGTAATCGACGAAGGTGAATGCCGTGTCGTCGGGCTGCAAGCTGGCGCGTTCACACAGCAGGTCTGACATAGGCGTCTCAACCATCATCACTCCATTCCGCTACGGCCGGGGGTCCAAAAGGGCTTCGTGCGTATCTGCCGTCGATCCCAGCCACGTTCGGTGATCAATATTTTGCGCAGCGTTTGTATGGTGCGGGCCTCGCCGGCGAGGTAGGCGACGCCGGGATAGTCGGGCAGCGGCAGGCTGCGCAGGGCGTCGGCGAGCACGGCAGAGTTCGCGGCCGGTGCGCCACCGCGCTCGACCCGGGTCAGGGGTGTGGCCAGGGGCAGGTGATCGGTGTCGGTCACGGCCTCAATCGCTCCGTAGACCTCGGCGGTTGGGGGCAGGGATCGAAGCATCGCGGCGAACGCGACCGAGGCGGTTTCCTCGCCGGCGAACAGGTGGTAGGGCGCGTCCCGGCGGATGGCGAACTTGCCCTGGGGCCGGGTGAAATGGACGCCGTCTCCGACCGAGGTGGACAGCGCCCAGCGCTTGGCGGGTGTCGCGCCCTGCCGGCCACCGTCGTGGTCGACCATCACGATGTCGAGTGCGCCGAGGGCGGGATCGGCGTCGTAGATCGAATACGTGCGCAGCACGGGGTATGGGTGCAGCCGCAGCACGGCGTCACGCAGACTCTCGACCTGCAGCCGGACATGCTGACCTGGCGTCCAGGTCAGTCCCCGCAGGCGCGGGCCGCTGAACCGGATGCGGCGCATTCTCGGTGTCAGCCTTTCGATCTCGCTGACCGTCGCCGAAAGAAACACTGCGTCGCGCAGGGTGCTGATGACGGGAAGATTTTCGACGAGGGTAGCCACGAAGAACTCCAACCGCTCAGTAGTTGTTGCAGGTGGCGAAGACCCGCTGGACAAGTCCGAACTGCTCGTCAGCCCCCGGCTGGCTCGCCAGCATCTGGGCCATCTGCTGGCGTTGACTCGGCGGCGCGGCCAGGAACTGCCGCAAAAACGAGCCGCTCTCCGGCGAAGCATTGAATTGTTCGGCCGCTTGGGGATCCGCCGCCTGCAGCGCCGACATCACCTGACCGTAATTGCAGGTGGTGTTGACGAACGGGCTGAGATCCCGATCGGCCGACGCGAGCCCGGCCCCAGCGGTCAACGACAGTGCCAAGCCGCAGATCCCGACGGCGAACCTAGTCAACGATACCGTCCTCATTTTTGACATCTCCAACTAATCGTCGCGATGGACCGGTTCACCGAACCGGCGTGAACTCGAGGTGTAATTCCTTGAGGCGCCTGAACAATGGGGTGCGGTCCCATTTCAGCCGACGAGCGCCTGCCGGGCCGTGTTCGGCCTCTGAAAGCCGGATGTCGGCCATTCGGTTAAGGATGCGTTCCAAGCTCACCCGCACTTCGGCGCGAGCAATCGGGGCGCCCGGACACGTGTGGATACCACGGCCGAATGCCATGTGGTGCAATATGTTCGGGCGGCCCAGGCGGAACTCGTCGGGGTCGTCGAACCGCCGTGGGTCGCGGTTTGCCGCACCGTTCATCACCAGCACGCTGGTGCCGGCTTGCACATCGATGTCGCCGATCCTGGTGGTGCGACGCGCCAGGCGGAAATTCGTTTTGATCGGGCTTTCGATGCGCAGCATCTCCTCGATGAAGGCGCTGATCTTTGAATTGTCCTCGCGCAGTTGCTCTTGCAAGTCCGGTCGCTCCGCCAGCGTCAGCATCGAGAGACTCAGCAGATCGATCGTCGTGCCGTGGCCGGCGGCGAACATGAAGGTGGCAACGCGGGCAACATCAAGCGCGTCAGGTGTCGTCCCATCGGGAAACTTTGCCAGCGCAAGCTCGGTCAGGACATCGTCACGCGGCTCGCGCCGCCGCTCCTCGATGTACTCGACGAACCACTCCTCTTTCACGCCGACGAAACCACTGCGGTCACCCTCGAGCCGGCTGGCATACGCAGCGCGGCGGAATCGCTCACGGTCGGCCTCGGGCACGTCGAGCAGGTCGGTAATCGCGTCGAGCGTGAATGGAAAATTGTAGTCAATGACCATCTCGCACTTGCCGTGGGCGAGGAACCGGTTGAGTTGCTCGTCGGCAAGACGCCACAGGAAGTCCTCGTTGTTCTTGAGCTGCTTCGGCGTAAACAACCGGCTCAACAGCGAGCGGTGGGCCGTGTGCTTCGGAGGATCAAACGTCAGGAAGTAGTCGCCGAACGTCACCCCCTGGCGGTGCCGCTCAATCAGATCCGAAATGTCGTCGCTGTCGGTTTTGGTCGGAATCCCCGACCATGGGCCGCTGACGATATTGCAGACCGAGAAGGCCTGTTCGGGGTCGCGTTGCACCGCCAGGGCCTCGTCATACCCCGACACCATCACCACACCGTGCGCAGGCTCACGCCACACCGGGCACCGCCGGATCGCATCGTAGTAGTCGTATGGGTCATCGACGAGCGACTTCTCGGTGAAGAAGTCGAGGTTTTCGGGAGTGGACTTTCGGCTGACCATGTAGTCAGATGTCATTTTTCAAACCCTCTCAGCTTGAGGCGGCGTCCGCGGGAACCAGCTTGTCGCGCAGCAATTCGGCCAAGCCGCGGATCGTGCCAATCTTTGCGATGTCGGCGGGCGTCACCCGTACGCCCGTTTCGGTCTGGATGCGGGTAAGCAGTTCGAGACCACCCAGCGAGTCGAGCCCGTACTCGGAAAGCGGACGGTCGGGATCGACGTTGCGACGCAGGATCAGGCTGACCTGGTCAGAGATCAGGCGCCGCAGCCGGGTAGGCCATTCGTCCGGGGCCAGCTCATTGAGCTCGGCACGCAGTTTGCTTGTGCCCGTTGAACTTTGTCCGTCGGAGCGGAAAGCTTCGGCGAACGGACTGCGCTCGGCGAAAGCGGCCAACCACGGTGTGTTCGTCAACGGGGCATAGCCCGTGCAGGCACGGTCGTGGCGCAGCAGCGCATCGAACGCATAAGCGCCTTCGTCGGGAGCGATCGCGGCGTCGGCGCCTTCGGCCAAGGCGGTGCCACGTCCAATCTGCCCCCACGCGCCCCATGCGATCGCGGTGGCGGGCAGACCCCGAGCCCGCCGCCAGCGGGTGAAGGCGTCCAGCCAGCTGTTTGCCGCGGCGTAGGCACCCTGTCCGGGTGACCCCACCAGCGCGGCGGCCGAGGAGAACGAGCAGAACCAGTCCAACGGCTGCGAAGCGGTGGCGGTGTGCAGATTCCACGCCCCATAAACCTTTGGTGCCCAGTCATGTTCGATGAGATCATCCGTGATGTTGGTCAGCGTGGCATCCTCGATCACCGCCGCCAGATGCAGCACACCGCGCACCGGAAGCCCGGTGGCGGTTGCCGCGGCCACCAACCGCTGAGCCGTCCCAGCCTCGGCTATGTCGCCGCACTCGACGACGACATCGGCACCCGTCCCGCGGATGCGTTCGATCATCGCCCGCGCCTCGGGATTTGGCTGTGAACGCGAGGACAACACGATACGCCCGCAGCCGGCCTCCGAACCAGGCGAAGCCATCTTGTCGGCCAAAAACAGCCCCAGGCCGCCCAGTCCACCGGTGACAATGTAGGCGCCGTCGCTGCGGAAGACCCCGACCTGCGCCGGCGGCACCATCACGCGGCTGCGGCCGGTATGCGGGATATCGAGCACGAGTTTGCCGGTGTGTTGCGCGCCGCTCATCACCCGAATCGCCGTGGCGGCATCGGCAAGCGCGTAGTGCCTGGCTTCAGGCATCGGCAACTCACCGTCCGCGGTGAGCCGGTACACCGTGTTCAGCAAGTCACGCAGCCGGTCCGGATGACTGAACGACATCAACGCCAGGTCGAGGGCGTAGAACGTCAGGTTGCGCCGGAACGGGAAGAGCCCCAGTCGGGTATCGCCGTAGATGTCGCGTTTGCCGATCTCGACGAATCGCCCACCGAACGCGAGCAATTCGACGCCCGCGCGCTGGGCGGGCCCGATGACCGAGTTGAGCACGATATCCACGCCATAACCGTCGGTGTCCCGGCGTATCAGGTCGGCGAACTCTACGCTCCGCGAATCGTAAACATGCTCAATTCCCATGTCGCGCAATAATTGTCGACGTTGCTCGCTGCCGGCTGTGGCGAAGATCTCGGCGTCCGCAGC